>NZ_PUGA01000006.1:0-141944 GCF_003236725.1 Pantoea sp. ARC270 | reverse complement strand
CGACTGGCAGGTGCACTACAACTCTAACCGCCTCGGCGTGCGGCTGGTCGGCCCGAAACCGACCTGGACCCGCGCCAACGGCGGTGAGGCGGGCCTGCATCCCTCCAACGTTCACGACTGTGAATATGCCATCGGTGCGGTCAACTTCACCGGCGACTTCCCGGTGATCCTGACGCACGACGGCCCGAGCCTCGGCGGCTTTGTCTGTCCGGTAACCATCGCCAGAGCCGAGTTGTGGAAAGTGGGCCAGGTCAAACCCGGCGACACCATCCGCTTCCATCCAATCAGCGCGGAGGAGGCGCTGGCGCGGGAAAACGCGCAGCGTCATCTGATTGAGACGCTGCGCCCGGAACATCCCCCGGCCTTTGCCGTGCCGTCGCTGGCTGAAACCGCTCACGGCTCCGCCACGATTCTCGCCGCCCTCGACGCCACCGACACCACCCCGAAAGTGGTCTATCGCCAGGCGGGCGACAAATATGTGCTGATTGAATATGGC
Source organism: Pantoea sp. ARC270 (assembly GCF_003236725.1). Classification (NCBI taxonomy): domain Bacteria; kingdom Pseudomonadati; phylum Pseudomonadota; class Gammaproteobacteria; order Enterobacterales; family Erwiniaceae; genus Pantoea; species Pantoea sp. ARC270. The sequence continues at coordinate 141,448 of NZ_PUGA01000006.1, read as the reverse complement.
GACAACGTGCTGGATCTGGCGCTGCGTCTGCGCGTGCATCTGCTGATGAATGCGCTGACGGCGCAGGCAGAACCCGGCGTCGAGGAGCTGTCGCCGGGCGTGCGCTCGCTGCAGGTACGCTACGACAGCCGCATCATCAATCAGTCCGCCCTGATGACGCTGCTGCTGGCGCTGGAGGCGACGCTGGGCGATGTCAGCACGCTGAAGGTCCCCTCCCGCGTGGTGTGGATGCCGATGGCCTTTGAGGACAGCGCCACGCTCGGTGCCGTCAGCCGCTACCAGGAGACGGTTCGCGCCAGCGCCCCCTGGCTGCCGAACAACGTGGACTTTATCCAGCGTATTAATGGCTTAAGCAGCCGGGAGGAGGTGCGCGCGACCCTGTTTGACGCCAGTTATCTGGTGCTGGGGCTGGGCGACGTCTATCTCGGCGCGCCCTGCGCTGTGCCGGTCGATCCACGCCATCGTCTGCTGAGTTCCAAATACAGTCCGGCGCGCACCTTTACCGCCGAAGGCACCGTCGGCATCGGCGGCATGTACATGTGTATCTACGGTATGGACTCGCCTGGCGGCTATCAGCTGGTGGGCCGGACGCTGCCGATCTGGAACACCTTCCTGAAAAATCCGCAGTTCGCGCCCGACGCGCCGTGGCTGCTGCGCTTCTTCGATCAGGTGCGCTTTTATCCCGTCAGTGAAGAGGAGCTGACCCGGCTGCGCGAAGATTTTCGCGAAGGTCGTGGCAGCCTGCGTATCGAAGAGACGCAGTTCGATTTTGCTGCCCACCAGCAGTTCCTCACCGATCACGCCGCTGAGATCGCGGCTTTCCGCCAGCGCCAGGCCGCCGCTTTTGAGCAGGAGGTGCAGCTATGGGCGCAGGAAGAGCAGAGCGCGCCGCAGGCTGAGGAGGCGCTGGCCAGCGTCAGCGAGGAGCAGGAAAACGGCGTGGCGGTGCAGGCTGACCTCAATGGCAATATCTGGAAAGTGCTGGTGCAGCCGGGCGACGCGGTGAGCGCCGGTCAGACCCTGATCATCGTGGAAGCGATGAAGATGGAGCTGGCGATTGTCGCCCCGCAGGCCGGTCGGGTCACGCGTATCGCCTGCCAGGCGGGCCGCCCGGTCAGCCCGGGCGATAACCTGCTGTGGCTGGAATAAGGAGCAGCAATGACAAGGCAACCTCAATCCCCAAAAGCGCGCCCGGAGGCGCTGGCAGAGCGGGTCTATCAGGCGCTCAAGGCTGATATCTTCGCCTTTCGCCTGATGCCGGGTGACCGCTTCAGTGAAAGCGAAATCGCCGGACGGCTGGCGGTAAGCCGCACACCGGTGCGTCAGGCGCTGTTCCGGCTGGAGCGCGAAGGCTTTGTGGAAGTGTGGTTCCGCAGCGGCTGGCAGATCCGAAATTTCGATTTCGCCTGGTTTGAATCGCTTTATGACCTGCGCACCGTGCTGGAGTGCGAGGCGGTAAAACGCCTCTGTGCCCTGCCCGCTCCGCAGTGTGCGGCCCTGTTAGCGGAGCTGAACCAGTTCTGGTGTGAGGCAGAGGCGCTCACCGAAGGGCTGGTGGTTTCGCAGCACGATGAGGCGTTTCACATGACGCTGGTGGCAGCGGCGGGCAACCCGGAGATGGCCCGCATCCATGCCGAACTCACGGAGAAGATCCGCATTATCCGGCGGCTCGACTTCACCCGCGACGACCGTATCTGCGCGACCTATCAGGAACATGCAGAGATTTTACAGGCGATTTTTCAGCAACAGACCACCGAAGCGCAACGCATGCTGACCGACCATATCGCCGTCAGCAAGGCGGAAGTCAGGAAGATCACGTTGCATCGCCTGCAGCAGGCCCGGCTCCAGACCATCGAATAACACAACAACCACTCAGGGGTTCAGATGATGAAAAGACGTTCGTTGATCAAAGCTTTTGCGCTCTCCGCCACCGTTGTCAGCATGGGATTTGCCTGGAGTGCGCAGGCGGCTGACACCATCAAAGTGGGGATCATGCATTCCCTCTCCGGCACCATGGCGATTTCTGAAACGCCGCTGAAAGATGTGGCGCTGATGACCATTGATGAGATCAATGCCAAAGGGGGCGTGCTGGGGAAAAAGCTGGAGCCGGTGGTGGTAGACCCCGCCTCTAACTGGCCGCTGTTTGCCGAGAAGGCGCGGCAGCTGCTGACGCAGGACAAAGCGGCGGTGGTGTTTGGCTGCTGGACCTCAGTGTCACGTAAATCGGTGCTGCCGGTATTTGAAGAGCTGAACGGCCTGCTCTTCTATCCGGTGCAGTATGAAGGCGAAGAGATGTCGCCTAACGTCTTCTACACCGGTGCGGCGCCAAACCAGCAGGCGATCCCGGCGGTGGAGTATCTGATGAGCGAAGATGGCGGCAGTGCTAAACGCTTCTTCCTGCTGGGCACCGACTATGTCTATCCACGCACCACCAACAAGATCCTGCGCGCCTTCCTGCACAGCAAAGGCGTAGCGGACAAGGATATCGAAGAGGTCTATACGCCGTTTGGTTACAGCGACTACCAGACCATCGTGTCGAATATCAAAAAGTTTGCGGCTGGCGGCAAAACCGCGGTCGTCTCGACCATCAACGGCGACTCCAACGTGCCGTTCTACAAAGAGCTGGCCAACCAGGGGATCAAAGCCACCGACATTCCGGTAGTCGCCTTCTCGGTGGGTGAAGAGGAGCTGCGCGGCATTGATACCAAACCGCTGGTCGGCCAGTTAGCCGCCTGGAACTACTTCGAGTCGATCGACAACCCGACCAACGCGAAGTTTGTCGCGGACTACCGCGCCTACGCCAAAGCGCACAATCTGCCGAACGCCGCCACCGTGGTCACCAACGATCCGATGGAAGCGACCTATGTGGGCATCCATATGTGGGCCCAGGCGGTGGAAAAAGCGGGCACCACCGATGTCGACAAAGTGCGGGCCGCAATGGCCGGTCAGACCTTTAACGCACCGGATGGCTTTACCCTGACTATGGACAAAACCAATCACCATCTGCACAAGCCGGTGATGATTGGCGAAGTGGAAGAGAACGGCCAGTTCAGCGTGGTGTGGCAGACCGACAAGCCGGTGCGCGCGCAGCCGTGGAGCCCGTACATTGCCGGTAACGACAAAAAGCCCGATTACCCGGTAAAAACCGCGCAGTAAGCGCGCGGCAGACAGGCAGCGTCCATCGCTGCGAAGCGGCAGCACGGCTGTTTAATCCGCCGTGCTGCCTCCCCCTGACGAGGCTCTCTTTATGACTCTATGCCGCTGCTTATTCAGCCTGCTGCTGCTGATGCCGCTGCTGGCCAGCGCCGGACCGGCGGCTGACTTTGCCGCCGCCAGCCGCAGCCAGCAGGCCACCCTGCTGCAGCAATGGGCCGCCGCGCCGGACAGCCTGCGCCTGCCGCTGCTGGAAGCGCTGCACGCCGAAACGGTCGTCATCGACCAGAACAAACAGCCCTTCAGCCAGCAGGGTACACAGCTGACACCGCTGGAGGGTGCGGCCCGGCCCGCCGGTAACCTGAAAAAACTCTTTATGAACAACCGACTGCGCGTGCTGGTCAACAATGCGCTGGCCGCCCACCAGCTGGTGAGCAGTGATGCCGCGCTGCGCCTGCGTGCCGCGCAGCAGTTGCAGAATGGGGGGGTTGCCGACCAGCTGCCGCTGCTGACGCAGCGCCTCGCCGCCGAGCAGGATAGCCGGGTTCATGCTGCCTTAGCGCTGGCGCTGGCCAACCTGCAACTGGCAGACAGCAATCCGATGGTGCGCCTGCGTGCGGTCAATCTGCTGGGCGAGTCCAGCGATCCCGACACCCAGGCCAGCCTGCAACGCCTGACTCAGCCCGCAAATGAACCGGATGCCACGGTGCGGGCCGCGGCGGCGGACAGCCTGCAACAGATTCAGCAGCGGCTGAGATGGGGCGATCTGCTGGGTCAGGCCTTCAGCGGCCTGTCGCTGGGATCGATCCTGCTGCTGGCCGCGCTGGGTCTGGCGATCACCTATGGCCTGCTCGGGGTGATCAATATGGCACACGGCGAAATGCTGATGCTCGGCGCGTACGCCACCTGGTGGGTACAGAGCCTGTTTCAGCAGTTTGCGCCGCACTACCTGGCCTGGTATCCGCTGCTGGCGCTGCCGGTCGCCTTCCTGGTCACCGCCGCCGTCGGTATGGCGCTGGAGCGCACGGTGATCCGCCATCTCTATGGCCGCCCCCTGGAGACGCTGCTCGCCACCTGGGGGATCAGCCTGATGCTGATTCAGCTGGTGCGGGTGCTGTTCGGGGCGCAAAACCTGGAGGTGGCGAACCCGTCATGGCTGTCAGGAGGATTACAGGTGCTGCCTAATCTGGTGCTGCCGTGGAACCGCATCGCGGTGATCCTGTTCGTGGTATTTGTGCTGGCGCTCACCTGGCTGCTGCTGAACCGCACCCGCCTGGGCATGAACGTGCGCGCCGTGACGCAGAATCGCGCCATGGCGGAGTGCTGCGGCGTGCCGACCGGCCGCGTCGATATGCTGGCATTCGGGCTCGGCTCCGGCATTGCCGGGCTGGGCGGCGTGGCACTGTCGCAGCTGGGCAACGTCGGCCCGGAACTGGGTCAGGGCTATATCATCGACTCGTTTCTGGTGGTGGTGCTGGGTGGCGTCGGCCAGCTGGCGGGCACCGTGGTCGCCGCCTTCAGCCTGGGCATTCTGAACAAAGTGCTTGAGCCGCAGATTGGCGCGGTCCTGGGCAAGATCCTGATTCTGGTGCTCATCGTACTGTTTATTCAGAAACGTCCACAGGGGCTGTTTGCGGTGAAAGGAAGGGTGACTGACTGATGACGCAACCTATCACGCTTCGCGTGGCGCGCACCGCCCCACGCCTGACCCTTACCCTTGGCCTGGTCATCACCCTGGCGCTGCTGGTGATGCCGTTTCTGGCGCTGCTGCCCGCTACACATCCGCTGGCGATCTCCACCTACACCCTGACACTGGTCGGCAAAATCCTCTGCTATGCGGTGGTCGCCGTTGCGCTGGATCTGGTGTGGGGCTACGCCGGCCTGCTGTCGCTGGGCCACGGCCTCTTTTTTGCCCTGGGCGGCTACGCCATGGGGATGTACCTGATGCGCCAGGCCGCCGGGGAAGGCTTGCCCGCCTTTATGTCCTTTCTCTCCTGGCGTGAGCTGCCCTGGTTCTGGGCCGGCACCGACTCCTTCGCGTGGGCGCTCTGTCTCAGCATGCTGGTGCCAGGCCTGCTGGCGCTGCTGTTTGGCTTTTTCGCCTTTCGCTCAAAAATCAAAGGCGTCTACTTTTCGATTATGACGCAGGCGCTGACCTACGCGGGCATGCTGCTCTTCTTCCGTAACGAAACCGGTTTTGGCGGCAACAATGGCTTTACCGGCTTCACCACCCTGCTCGGCTTTTCGGTGACGGCGACCCCGACCCGTATCGGACTGTTCGTCGCCACGGTGCTGCTGCTGCTGCTGAGCCTGACGATCGGCTTCGCCCTGGCGCGCAGCAAATTCGGTCGGGTGCTGACCGCCGTGCGGGATGCGGAGAACCGCCTGACCTTCTGCGGTTACGATCCGCGCGGCTTCAAGCTGTTTGTCTGGACGCTCTCCGCGGTGCTGTGCGGCCTGGCCGGGGCGCTCTATGTGCCGCAGGTCGGCATCATCAACCCTGGCGAGATGTCCCCCGCCAACTCGATCGAAGCGGCGATCTGGGTGGCGCTGGGCGGACGCGGCACGCTGATTGGCCCGCTGCTGGGCGCAGCGATCGTTAACGGCGCGCGCAGCTTCTTTACCGTCGCCTTCCCGGAATACTGGCTCTTTTTCCTGGGCCTGATGTTTATCCTGGTCACGCTGTTTCTGCCGCACGGCGTGATTGGCCTGCTGCGCCGGAGAAAAAAATGAGTGATGCCCTGTTTACCCAACCCCAGTTAGCGGATCGCCACCGGGTGCAGCGCGATCCGGTGCTGCAGCTCGATAAGATCAGCGTCTCCTTTGAAGGCTTCCGGGCGCTGACCGATCTCTCGCTGCAGATCGGCGTCGGTGAGCTGCGCTGCGTGATCGGCCCCAACGGCGCGGGCAAAACCACGCTGATGGATGTGATCACCGGCAAAACCCGGCCGGATGCGGGCCGGGTGATCTACGACCAGGACAGCGATCTGACCCGTCTGTCTCCGGTGGCGATCGCCCGCGCCGGGATTGGCCGTAAGTTCCAGAAACCCACGGTTTTCGAAGCGCTGACCGTGTTCGAGAATCTTGAGATCGCCCTCAGGGCCGACAAATCGGTGTGGGCCTGCCTGCGCGCCCGCCTCAACAGCGAGCAGCGCGACCGGATTGATGAGGTGCTGAAGCTGCTGCGGCTGGGCGGCGAGCGCCAGCGCCGGGCGGGCCTGCTGTCGCACGGTCAGAAGCAGTTTCTGGAGATTGGCATGCTGCTGGTGCAGGAACCGCATCTGCTGCTGCTGGATGAACCGGCGGCGGGCATGACCGATGCGGAAACGGCCTACACCGCCGAACTGTTTCGCAGTCTGGCGGGGAAACATTCACTGATGGTGGTGGAGCACGACATGGGCTTTGTGGAGACCATCGCCGACCACGTTACGGTGCTGCATCAGGGACAGGTGCTGGCGGAGGGATCGCTGCGCGAGGTGCAGGCCAACGAGCAGGTTATCGACGTTTATCTGGGGCGCTGAGATGTTACAGGTTACTGAACTGAATCAATATTATGGCGGCAGTCACATCCTGCGTGGCCTCTCGTTTGAGGTCAGGATTGGCGAAATCACCTGCCTGCTGGGGCGCAACGGCGTGGGAAAAACCACGCTGCTGAAGTGCCTGATGGGCCTGATCCCGGCGAAGTCGGGGGAGATTCACTGGCAGCAGCAGCGGATGAATGGCCGCAAACCGCATCAGCGGGTGCAGGCTGGCATCGCGTATGTGCCGCAGGGGCGGGAAATTTTTCCGCGCCTGACGGTGGAGGAGAATCTGCTGATGGGCCTGTCACGCTTTCCGGCGGCAGAGGCACGGGCCGTCCCGGAGGAGATCTATCAGCTCTTCCCGGTGCTGCAGGCGATGAAGTCACGCCGGGGCGGCGACCTCTCTGGCGGCCAGCAGCAGCAGCTGGCGATCGGTCGGGCGCTGGCCTGTCGGCCGCAGCTGCTGATCCTGGATGAGCCGACCGAAGGGATCCAGCCGTCGGTGATCAAAGAGATCGGCGCGGTGATCCGCCAGCTGGCGCAGCGAGGCGATATGGCGATCCTGCTGGTTGAGCAGTTTTATGATTTCGCGGCCGAACTGGCGGACAGCTATCTGGTGATGTCCCGCGGTGAAATTGTGCAGCGAGGCCGCGGCGACGCCATGGAGGCAGAAGGCGTGCGCGGCCTGGTGGCGATTTAACGCCCGGCTTACAGTAAGCCGGTCTCTACTGAGCAGTGGCGCGATTCCCCCGCGCGCCAGAGGTTTGCGGCCCTCACGGATTGCGGGTAAGATTGAGTGCCAGCCTGGCGGATGAGACGCAACTCATTCAAATCTGTGAGGTTTGTCGCGTATCGACGCCGATTCCGGCGTCCTTCCTCCGCACTGCAGGATAGGGAACAGAGAGATGACCATGGAAACCCGGCGCGATGAACGCATCCAGAAACTGACGCAGGCGCTCAAACGCACCGATAAACTCCATCTGAAAGATGCGGCCCGGCTGCTGGGCGTCTCTGAGATGACGGTTCGCCGCGATCTGACCGAGCCGGGCTCCAGCGTAGTGCTGCTGGGCGGCTATATCGTCAGCGATCCCAAAAGTCATGCCGGTCACTATTTTGTCAGCGACCAGCACGGGCAGAACGCCGCCAGAAAGCAGCGGCTGGCTCAGGTGGCCGCCAGCCTGGTCAGCGAGAACGACACGGTCTTTTTTGACTGTGGCACCACCCTACCCTATATCATTGATGCCCTCCCCGACACGCTCTCTTTTACCGCCATCTGCTGCGCCATGAACACGTTTCTGGCTCTGAAAGAGAAACCGGCCTGTCACGTGATCCTGAGCGGCGGGGAGTTTCATGCCGACAATGCGCTCTTTACGCCGGTGGGTGTGCACACCCTTCTCGACGATCTCTGCCCGACGCTCGCCTTTATCTCTGCGGCCGGGATCGACAAAGATCAGGGCGCAACCTGCTACAACACCAACGAGCTGACGATGAAACATCACGCCATGCTGCGCGCCCGGCAGTCGGTGCTGGTGGCGGACAGCAGCAAATATGGCAAAGTGCTGCCCGCCCGCATCGGCGACCTGCAGCGCTTCGATCTGCTGGTCAGCGACAGTGCCCCCGACCAGGCCCTGCAGACCTGGCTGACGCAGCAGGCTATTCCCCTGCGTCTGCCCTGAGGCCGGAGGCCAGCCGGTCTCTGCCCGCCTTTTCATATGGCTCTCCGGTGAGCCGGACAAATCAGCGTCTTATGCCTGACCGCCCCCGGCCCGCGAATATTCGCCGCCCCCCGGCTGGGATTAAGGGGTGAAAAAGGCTAAACTTCGACATCATTCCAACGACCAACAGACCCAGAGGCTCAAACCAACGTGGCTCAATTCGTCTATAGCATGCATCGCGTCGGCAAAGTGGTTCCGCCGAAGCGACATATCCTGAAGAACATCTCGCTCAGCTTCTTCCCTGGCGCCAAAATCGGCGTACTCGGCCTGAATGGCGCGGGTAAATCGACCCTGCTGCGCATCATGGCCGGCATCGATAAAGATATCGAAGGGGAAGCGCGTCCGCAGCCGGGCATCAAGATTGGCTACCTGCCGCAGGAGCCGCAGCTCAACCCTGAACACACCGTGCGTGAGTCGATTGAAGAAGCGCTGTCGGAAGTGGTTGGCGCACTGAAACGCCTTGATGAAGTTTACGCGCTCTATGCTGAAGAGGATGCTGATTTCGACAAGCTGGCCGCTGAGCAGGGTCGTCTGGAAGAGATTATCCAGGCGCACGACGGCCACAACCTGAATACCCAGCTGGAACGTGCAGCCGATGCGCTGCGTCTGCCAGACTGGGATGCGAAAGTCGCGACCCTTTCCGGTGGTGAACGTCGCCGTGTTGCCCTCTGCCGCCTGCTGCTGGAAAAACCAGACATGCTGCTGCTGGACGAACCGACTAACCACCTGGATGCGGAATCTGTCGCCTGGCTGGAACGCTTCCTGCACGACTTCGAAGGCACAGTCGTCGCCATTACGCATGACCGTTACTTCCTGGATAACGTGGCAGGCTGGATCCTGGAGCTGGACCGTGGCGAAGGCATTCCATGGGAAGGCAACTACTCCTCCTGGCTGGAGCAGAAAGATGCACGTCTGGCGCAGGAAGCCTCTTCTGAAGCTGCCCGTCGCAAGTCGATTGAGAAAGAGCTGGAGTGGGTTCGCAAAGGACCAAAAGGCCAGCAGTCTAAGGGCAAAGCCCGTCTGGCACGCTTTGAAGAGCTGAACAATACCGACTACCAGAAGCGTAACGAAACCAACGAACTGTTCATTCCGCCAGGTGCCCGTCTGGGTGACAAAGTGCTGGAAGTCAGCAACCTGCGTAAGTCCTATGGCGACCGTGTGCTGATTGACGATCTCTCCTTCTCCGTGCCGAAAGGCGCGATTGTCGGGATTATCGGTCCGAACGGCGCGGGTAAATCGACGCTGTTCCGTATGATGTCCGGTCAGGAACAGCCTGATTCCGGCAGCATCGTGCTGGGCGACACCGTCAAGCTGGCCGCCGTGGATCAGTTCCGCGACAGCATGGACAACTCGAAAACCGTGTGGGAAGAAGTTTCCGGCGGTCAGGATATTATGCGCATCGGTAACACCGAGATGCCAAGCCGCGCCTATGTCGGACGCTTTAACTTTAAAGGCGTCGATCAGGGCAAACGCGTGGGCGAACTCTCAGGCGGTGAGCGTGGTCGTCTGCACCTTGCGAAGCTGCTGCAGGTTGGCGGCAACATGCTGCTGCTCGATGAACCGACGAACGACCTGGATATCGAAACCCTGCGCGCACTGGAAAACGCCCTGCTGGAGTTCCCGGGCTGTGCCATGGTCATCTCGCATGACCGCTGGTTCCTGGACCGTATCGCCACCCATATTCTGGATTACCAGGATGAGGGCAAAATTGAATTCTTCGAAGGTAACTTTACCGAATACGAAGAGTACAAGAAGCGTACCCTCGGCGCAGATGCGCTGGAGCCGAAGCGCATCAAGTACAAGCGTATGACGAAGTAAAGGTAAACCGGGGGGCAAGCCCAGCTTCCCCCCATTTTTAACTGTAAAGGTCTCAGCCCGATGAAAAAAGCCGGTGATCGTTCAGTCGCAAAAAAAGCGGAAGTCATTTATGAAGCGACCAAAGTCGCTAATTTTGCCGCAAGTTCGCTGCTTGAAGGCATCCGTATTTTATCTGTCCCTGAGTTACAAACCCTTGAACAGGTCCGACGCCGCTACAAGCAGTAGCAGGAGACGACGGTGAATCGCTATCGTGTCTGGCGGGATCACTACTGTTATCCCGATTCAGATGTGCTGATTAATCGCTACGACATCCGGGATCAGACCCTGCTCGATCAGGCCGAGCGTGACGTGACAGCGCTAACCATTCACACCATCCGGCTCTCCCACCCTCCCTTCACATTAAATACTCTTTGCCACATTCACTATTGTCTGTTCAGCGAGTTGTACAGCTGGGCAGGACAGGTACGCGATATTTCTATCAGCAAGGGACAGACCCGGTTTTGCCAGCCTGCGTTTATCATCAGTGAGGCGAACAGATTATTTGCAAAGCTGGCCGGGGAGAGATGGAACGAACAGCCTGACCATAACGCTTTTTGTCATCAGGTTGCCTGGTATTATTGCGAGTTCAATGTCCTGCACCCCTTTCGTGAAGGAAATGGCCGCGCACTCCGTATTTTGTTTGAACATATTCTTCTTCATGCGGGTTATCAGGTCAGCTGGCGAGGTCTGAAGGCCAGCGACTGGTTAGCAGCCAATATCGCAGGTTATCAGTCCGGCCCGGAAAAAATGGCGGCACTTTTTCTGCACCACATTATCCCGATCAGCGATAAAAATCCCTGAACACCGGGGATTGCAGCGCGAACTCGATAAAGCGAGCCAGCGCCGGAGAGTGCAGTTTGCGCCCCGGATAGACCAGCCAGAGTTCATTCCCTTCAATCTCCCATTCAGGCAGAACGGGCACCAGACGCGGGTCCGCCATCGCGCCATCGGTCAGAAAGTGCGGCAGCAGCGTGATACCGGCATCCCCCAGCGCGCATTCACGGGCGTAGAGCAGATTATCGGTGAGGTGGCCTGGCGGCAGCAGCCAGCGATAGAACTCATCGTCGCGCTGTAATACCCACTCATTCCAGGCGCGATGGGCAATACAGCGGTGCGCAGAGAGTTGCTGCGGATGAACCAGCGGCGGATGCTGATCGAGATAGCCCTGCGAGGCGACCAGCAGTCGCGGGCAGTTACCGATCCGGCGGCCAATCAGCGACGACTCGTGCGGCTGACCGGTGCGCAGCGCCACATCGAACCCCTCCTGCACCAGATCGCGCATCTCGTCGGAGATCGACACATCCAGCGTCACATCGGGGTAGAGGCGTAAAAATGCCGCGTTACAGCGTGCCAGCAGCGTCGCGCCGATCCCCGCCGGGCTGGTGATGCGCAGACGACCGCTGGGATTTTCACGCAGGCTGGCGATCGCCTGATCCGCGCGTTCACTCGCCTGCATCATCTCCTGACAATGCAGCAGATAGCGCTCACCGGCAAAGGTCAGATTGAGCTGGCGGGTTGTGCGGTTCAGCAACCGAATCCCTACCCGCTGCTCCAGCTGGCTGATGCGCTGACTGACGCTCGATTTCGGCAGTCCCGCCCGCTCTGCCGCGCCGGTAAAGCTGCCGCACTCCGCCACCAGCGCAAAGAGCGCCATATCCTGCCACTGCCGGAAGGCCATTGTTCACCTCAGACGAACACTCTATGAAAGATTGTCCATCTTATCACCGCTAAAACCAGGTTCTACACTTAAAGCCTGTTCCAGATCGTGACGCCAGTCTGCCACGGACAGCGCATCACCCGCCGGGCGGCCTCTTCACCGGCTGGCGTGCACTGCCCAGGGCCAGAATGGCAACTGACACTCTCCAGGCTTTGAGCCTGACTTAACAGGAAAATGCTATGTCTATTCGCGCTATCGCTATTAATCCGGAAAGTCCTGAAAACTTCACAGAAATCTTCCCTGAAACCCCGACGCCCGGTGAGTATGACCTGCGGGTCAGCGTCAAAGCCGCCTCGGTCAACCCGGTCGACACCAAAGTCCACAAAGGGGCGATCAAAAATGGCTTACAGGTGCCGCGTGTTCTCGGCTGGGATGCCAGCGGCGTCGTGCTGGAAGTCGGCAGCAAAGTCAGCAACTTTAAACCTGGCGATGAGGTCTTTTACGCTGGCGACCTGACCCGTCCTGGCAGTAACAGCACCGAGCAGCTGGTGGATGCGCGCATCACCGGACACAAGCCCGAAAGCCTGGACTGGGCGCAGTCGGCGGCCATTCCCCTGACGGCGCTGACCGCCTGGGAAGGCCTGTTTGAGCGGCTGAACCTGGAGACGGCAACCGCAGATCAGACACTGCTGATCGTCGGCGGCGCTGGCGGTGTTGGATCGCTGGCGATCCCGCTGGCGAAGCTGCGCAGCAAGGTTCAGATCATCGCCACCGCCTCCCGCGAGGACTCCGCGCAGTGGTGCCGCGATCGGGGCGCTGACAAGGTGATCAACTACAAAGATATGATCGGTGAGCTGGAGAAAGAGGGCATTAAACAGGTGGACTACATCTTCTGCCTGAATGATACCGACGGTCACTGGGAGACGATGGCAAAACTGATCGCCCCGCAGGGCCATATCTGCACCATCGTGGAAAATGAGCATCCGCTGTCGATGGATCAGCTGAAGCTGAAGAGTGCCGCTCTGCACTTCGAGCTGATGTACACCCGCAGCATGTTTAAAACGCCCGATATGGCGCGCCAGGGCGAGATTCTGGATGCCGTTTCGGCACTGCTGGATGAAGGTAAACTGCAGACCACACTGAGCGAGACGCTGCACGGCTTAAGCGTTGAGACCTTAACCGCTGCCCATCAGCGTGTGCTGGAAGGTCACATGCGCGGCAAAGTGGTCATGGTCTATTAATCCGGCTGTTCTGCGGCGGCGGTGAAAAGCGACAGCCGCCGCGCTGAGGATTTATGCATAAATTAGCCCGGTGCAGACCGGGCTATGACAGATCTTACGGCTGAACGTTCTTCTCGCCCAGCACCCCTTTGACCAGTTCAATACAGCGCAGGAAACGGGTGTCGTAGTCATCTTCCTGGACATGGACGAAGTCGATGTTGTTTTCCCGCAGCATCGTGACCAGCATGGACTGAAACTCCCGCCGATCCACCGAGCTGCCCAGGCTGCGTAAGCCATCCGCCACCCAGGGCACGTTGTTCTCCAGCAGAATCACCAGATCAAAGCGATACTCATCGATCAGCGCCTGCACAAACGGATGCTCACGCCCTTCATACTTCAGACAGAACGCCTGAGTCGTCACGAAGTCAGTGTCGATAAACGCCACTTTGTTAGCATATTTCACCGCGAAATCGATGTACTGCGCCTGTCCCAGCGCGATCTTGTCGTAATCAGAATATTGCAGCGCCATTTCGTCACCGCCCAGATGGGAAAAGACATAGTCGCGGCCATATTCCCAGGCACTGGTGGTGTTGAAGATGTTGGCGAGTTTGTTCACCAGCGTCGATTTACCGCTCGACTCGCCGCCGAGGATCGCCACGGTGCGTACAAAGAAGGGTTTGACTTCTGTCGGGATGTACTCCCAGAAGCGGAACGGATCCTGACGGATCTGCCCACCACTGATGCTCATAAAGGATCGGTTGGGATCGACCAGCACGGTCTGAATGCCCAGGTGCTGCTGATACATCTCCGCATCCGGCGCTTCGCTGGTGTAGATGCAGTCCGCAGCAATGCCGTGCTCGCTGAGGAAAGCGCTGACGCCCTCACTCCAGACATCCCAGCCGTGCGGATAGGGTTCAATCCCCTCCTCGTTGAAGGCGTGAATGCGGATGTTTTTCTGGTACTTAAAGGTCTGCAGCAGCCAGCGCAGGCGATCGCTGACCGTCGGCTGCTGGGACATGGCGCTGTTCTCAAACAGCTCCCGATCGCGCGGCTCATCGTAGCCCATGATGATGTGCAGCTCATCCACCTGACTGCAGGCGCGCTGGATCAAATAGATATGGCCGGTGTGCAGCGGATAGAACTTACCGAATACCACGCCCACCCTTTTATCACGGCGCGGAAATTCCAGCCCCAGAAAGCGGTGCAGCGCTTCCAGCTTTTGCGCGCTGGGGCTTTTGATTTTGGCATTGAGCAACTGGCTCAGATAGCCTTTGGTCATGCCGCTGGCGTCAGCGACCTGTTGCAGCGTGTGCCCCTGCTGGCGAATGGCCGTTTTCAGATACTCAAACGACGACATGTCGTGCCTCCTGCATCAATGCGGTTAAGGTGGGTGCCGCCTGCCCGTGGTTTTTCCGGGCAGGCGTCAGGCGCGTTACAGATCGTCCAGAATCGCCAGCGCATCGGCCAGCTTTTTCGCGCTGAAAACCTGCATCCCGGCAATCGGTTTTTTCGGCGCATTTCCTGCCGGAACGATGGCGCGTTTGAAGCCGTGCTTCGCCGCTTCCGAGATGCGTTCCTGACCGCTGGGCACCGGGCGGATCTCACCGGCAAGCCCCACTTCGCCGAAGATCACCAGATCCTGCGGCAGCGGACGATCGCGCAGGCTCGACACCATCGACAGCATCAGCGCCAGATCGGCGCTGGTTTCGGTGACTTTGACGCCGCCCACGACGTTGACGAACACATCCTGATCCGCCATCTGCAATCCGCCGTGACGGTGCAGCACCGCCAGCAGTATGGCCAGGCGGTTCTGCTCCAGCCCGACCGCGACGCGACGCGGGTTGCCCATCATCGAGTGATCGACCAGCGCCTGAATCTCCACCAGCAGCGGTCGCGTTCCCTCCCAGAGCACCATAACCGAGCTGCCTGAGGTTATCTCTTCACCGCGCGACAGGAAGATCGCTGACGGGTTGCTGACTTCGCGCATGCCCTGCTCAGTCATGGCAAACACCCCCAGCTCATTGACCGCACCGAAGCGGTTTTTATGACTGCGCAGGGTGCGGAAGCGGGAGTCGGCATCGCCATCCAGCAGCACCGAACAGTCGATGCAGTGCTCCAGCACTTTCGGACCGGCCAGCGAGCCATCTTTCGTGACGTGTCCCACCATGATGATCGCCACGCCGCGCGTTTTGGCGAAGCGTGTCAGGTAGGCGGCAGTTTCCCGCACCTGGGCGACGCTGCCCGGTGAGGACTGGATCTCCGCCATGTGCATCACCTGGATCGAGTCGATCACCATCAGCTGCGGCTGCTCCTGCTCGGCGATCAGGCAGATCTGCTCAATGCTGGTTTCCGACAGCATGTTCACATTTTCGGTGGGCAATCCCAGACGATGGGCGCGCATCGCCACCTGTTGCAGGGACTCTTCACCGGTGACGTACAGGGTTTTCATCCCTTCCGACAACCGGCACATCACCTGCAACAGCAGCGTGGATTTACCTGCGCCGGGGCTGCCGCCAATCAGAATCGCACTGCCCGGCACCACGCCGCCGCCCAGCACCCGATCAAACTCTTTAAAGGTGGTGGAGAAGCGCGGGAGTGCCTCCAGGCTGATTTCTGACAGTTTCTGTACCCGGCTGGTGCCGGCGCTGCCGGCATAGCCGCTCAGGCGCTCGTTGCGCGCAGCCGCGGGTGAGGCGGCAATGCGCACCTCGGTGATGGTGTTCCAGGCGTGACAGGCGCTGCACTGCCCCTGCCAGCGTGGGTAATCTGCGCCGCATTCGTTACAGACAAATGCGCGTTTTGCCGCTTTGGCCAAATCAATTCCTCAGTTAACGCTCTTCGTGGATCAGGCTGCCGGTCAGGATGCAGAACACCCCCATGAGATCGGCATGGCGAATGGTGACCGCAGTCTGCTCATTCACCTTAGGTTTAGCATGGAACGCAATGCCCAGCGCGGAGGCTTTGATCATCAGCAGGTCATTGGCTCCGTCGCCAATCGCGACCGTCTGTTCCGGCGCGATATCAAAACGCTGCGCCAGCTTCTTCAGCGTATCGGCTTTATATTGTGCGTCGACAATCGGACCCAGTACGTTGCCGGTCAGTTTGCCGTCGCGGATTTCCAGTTCGTTGGCAACTACGGCCGACAGATGCAGCTTATCGCGCAGGTATTCGGCGTAGTAGGTGAAGCCGCCGGAGGCGATAGCCACCTGCCAGCCCAGCGCCTGCAGCTTCTGCGTCAGGGTGGTTAAGCCCGGCATTAAAGGCAGCTCATCACGCACCTGTTTCAGAATATTGGCGTCTGCGCCCTGCAGGGTGGCGACGCGCTGACGCAGGCTGGCGCTGAAGTCGAGTTCACCGCGCATCGCGCGCTCTGTTACTTCTGCTACCTGCTCACCGCTGCCTGCCAGTTTAGCGATCTCGTCGATACATTCGATCTGAATCGCGGTGGAGTCCATATCCATCACCAGCAGACCGGGGGTCTTGAGGTAAGGGATTTTACCCAGCGGCGCCACGTCCAGCCCGGCATCGTGCGCCAGTTTAGTCGCAAACGGCGTCAGCGAGCCCGCCAGGCGGATCACCTGATACTCATCGACGTTCCAGGCGCTGACAATCACCATCGCTGCACCCAGTTGATGCTGATAATCGGTCAGCCGTTGCTTATCCAGCCCGCGGCCATACAGCAGCCAGCCGGTGCGGCCAGCGCGATAATCCAGCGGCATCACTTCATCACCGCTAAGAGAAAGGGGCAAACCCGGCCAGAGAGAGACATCGGCGGGAAGATCGCACCAGGTTAAACGATTTGGCATCAGAGCTCCTGTAGGGACAACAAAACCACGCAAGAGGCTACCCTGTCTGCGTCGCTTCTGGCAACATAATCTCCAGGCTTTCTGTTGTGACATGACCCGGATGAGTAATGGCTAAAACCGCGCTGAAATTTCGCTTACATCGTACCGTGATCGTTCTCATCTCGATGACGCTGCTGGTCGCCCTGATGCAGGGCGTCTCCTGGTTCAGTACCGGTCATCAGATGGCGCGTTCTGAACAGGTCGAAGAGCTGGCTCATACGCTGACCAGCCAGGTGGCGTTCAGCCTTAAGCCGTTGATGGACAACAGTGAAAACAACCGTAATCAGATAGAAGCGATTCTGAATCAGATGACGGCGAACAGCCGCATTCTGGATGCGTCGGTGTATGACGGTGATGGCAGCCTGGTGGCGCACAGCGGAGAAAACATCAACGTGCGCGACAGGCTCGCTCTCGACGGGCAGCGTGCGGGCAGCTATTTCAACCATCAGATTGTGCAGCCCCTGGCCGGAAACGATGGCCCGCTGGGCTTTCTGCGCGTAACGCTGGACACCCATGTGCTGGTCACCGACTCACATCAGGTCGACAACACCACCAATATTCTGCGCCTGATGATGCTGCTGGCGCTGGCCATCGGCATTATCCTCTCCCGTACCCTACTGCGCCACCGCCGTACCCGCTGGCAGCAGTCACCGTTCCTGCTCACCGCCAGCACGCCGGTGCAGGAGGATCGGGATGAAGATGACCCGAAGAAAGAGTAATGTCCGGCTCTGCTGAGAGGATAAAACGAGAAAGGCCCGCTCTGCGGGCCTTTTTTATGGGAACGTTGCGGATTTGCGAGACAGCTTCCCTTAGCCGATCAGCAGCGCTTCCAGCTCAGCCAGCGATTTGACCTGCCAGGTCGGTTTGATATGTTCCGGCAGCGGCCGGGTGCCATGATCGAGCCAGCAGGTTTTCACCCCGGCATTCATGCCGCCGAGAATATCGGATTCCGGCGTATCCCCGACCATCAGCACCCGCTGACGATCCGGATTGCCCATCAGGTTCAGCGCATAATCAAAAATCTCCACCGCCGGTTTTGGCACGCCGACCTGCTCAGAGATCACCAGCGCCGAAAAGTAGTCGCGGAAACCGGTGCGCTCCAGGCGCGTCTGCTGCAGCGCGGTAAAGCCGTTGGTGATGATGCCCATCTTTACCCGACCGTGCAGCTGCTTCATCAGGCTCACCGCGCCTGGCAGCGGCGTACAGATCTCGCCCATTGCGGTCAGGAAGCCGCTGTTAAGGATCTCCGGCGCGACGCTGAGCTTTTCGCTCCAGTGATTGAAACGCTGGGTCTGTAACTGCAACGCGGTAATCGTGCCGTTCTGATAATCGACCCAGAGCGGCTTGTTAACCGCCTGATAGTCGCTGTAATCCTGGTCGGAGAACTGCACGTCATAACCGGCGAACAGCCGCTGCAACCCGGCATAAGCATCGAAATGAAAAAGGGTATCGTCCGCATCAAACAGGATGCAATCCCACTGTTCTGACATTAAAGCTCCTTAGCACCGCTACAGCGTCAGCGCCATCATCAGGGCATCTTCACGCCCGCTGGCGGTGGGATAGTAGTTGGAACGACGGCTCACCTGGTTGAATCCCATCTGCTCATAAAGCGCAATGGCGGGCAGATTGGACGCCCGGACTTCCAGCCACAGCGTCAGCACATCGCGTTTTATTAACTCGTCGATCAGATGCTGCAACAGCTGACGGCCAAATCCCCGGCGCTGCCAGGCGGGATCGACCGCGATGTTAAACAGCGACGCTTCATCCAGCACCACCTGGGTAATGGCAAAAGCGGCCATTTTTCCTTCGGCATCCAGCCGTAAATTGAGGAAGCGCTCGCCCTGATTGCTGGCAAACGTCTGTTCACTCCAGGGAAACGCGTGACTGCGACGCTCGATGGCAAAGGCCTCGGCCCGATCGTCAGGGGTGAGTAAAGAGATGGCTGTCATGGTTACACATCTGTTGCCAGAGCGCGCGTCTGGCGACGCCGCTGCTGATCAGTTCATTGAAAGCGGCGCTGGTCAGTGCCACGCCATTAAAAGTCTGTGCACTCTCAACCCCAAGCAGCCAGCCGGCGCAGTTCAGCGTTTCCGGCAGCATCTGGAGTTGATCCGGCGTTACGGTCATCACCTGGGCGGGTTGAAGATTGAGCGTCTGCAGCACGTCGCGCATCAGCGGTTCATCCAGCCCGGGGGGCACGTCAGCGACAATGATTAACTGCGTGTCTGGCGCCAGCGTGACGGCAATTTCGCCCTGAAGCACGCGCGGGCGGCGCAGTTGATACTGCGTAATTCCCATTTGCTGTAAAAGCCAGTCGCGCCTGGACGTCATGGTGTTACCTGTTGGCTGCCTGAATGCGACGCTATGCTAGCAAACCCATCGAACATGCGCCAACAAACCACTATAATCCCCGCTCAGATCTTACAGGAGCTCTACATGTCTGCTTTTACCCCGGCCAGCGAAGTCATTCTGCGCCACAGTGATGAATTTACCGCCCGCCACGTTTTATTTGCTGGCGATTTGCAGGATGACCTGCCCGCTCAGCTGGAAACCGCCTCGTCGCGCGTACACACCCAGCAATATCATCACTGGCAAAACCTGAGCCGCCGTATGGGCGAACAGGCGCGTTATGGACTGGTTGCGCAGGCGGAAGATGTGCAGGGCTGCGATACGCTGGTCTACTTCTGGACCAAAAATAAGCCGGAAGTGCAGTTCCAGCTGCAGAATCTGCTGTCGCTGCTGCCGGTGGGCTGCGACGTGTTCGTGGTCGGTGAAAACCGCAGCGGCGTTCGCAGTGCAGAAGGCATGCTGGAGTCCTGGGTAACACTGGAGAAGATCGACAGCGCGCGCCGCTGTGGTCTCTATCACGGTCGCCTCGACGCACAGCCTGACTTTGATGCCGGCGCCTTTGGTCATCAGTATCAGATGGATGACCTGACGATTCACACCCTGCCAGGCGTCTTCAGCCGCGATGGTCTGGACAGCGGCAGTGCCCTGCTGCTCTCCACCTTTACGCCACACACCAAAGGAAAAGTGCTGGATATGGGCTGTGGCGCAGGCGTCATTGCCGCCTCACTGCACACCCGTTCGCCTAAAGTACGCCTGTGGCTGTGTGACGTTCACGCGGCGGCGATTGAAGCGAGTAAGGCGACGCTGGCCGCCAACGGCATTGAGGGCGAGGTCTTCCCCAGCAACGTCTTCTCTGACGTCACCGGACGTTTCGACATGATTATCTCTAACCCGCCGTTCCATGAAGGCACGCAGACCAGCCTCGATGCGGCACAGGCGTTAATCCGTGGCGCGGTGAAGCATCTGAACACCGGCGGCGAACTGCGTATCGTTGCCAATGCCTTCCTGCCCTATCCACAGGCGCTGGATGAGGCGTTCGGCAGCCATGAAGTGATCGCACAGACTGGCCGCTTTAAGGTTTACCGTGCCGTCTATGGTCGCGGTGCGAAAACCCGTTAATCCTTTTTTCCGCTGCTGACCGCGTTGCCGGGCTGAAAATGTTGCTTTTTAGAGCGATCGTTTCAGCCCGACGAAATAGTTGTTGACGCAAAGAGTAAAATCTCTAGAATGCGCCTCCGTGGTTGTAACATTCTCAGGGTGTTACGGGTATGCGAAGGTGGCGGAATTGGTAGACGCGCTAGCTTCAGGTGTTAGTGTCTTAACGGACGTGAGGGTTCAAGTCCCTCTCTTCGCACCAAAATCACATGTTTCATATCGCGAGCACTGCGCGAAGGTGGCGGAATTGGTAGACGCGCTAGCTTCAGGTGTTAGTGTCTTAACGGACGTGAGGGTTCAAGTCCCTCTCTTCGCACCATTGCGGTGATATGAAAAGACAACAAGATGCGAAGGTGGCGGAATTGGTAGACGCGCTAGCTTCAGGTGTTAGTGTCTTAACGGACGTGAGGGTTCAAGTCCCTCTCTTCGCACCAACGTTGTCATCCTCCGGCTTTATTCATGTTTTCTTCCAGTTCTGACCGTTTCTTTGCCGTTTCAGGCTCGCCTTCTGATTTTAACACCTTCTCTGTTACGCCAGCATGACGCCTCTGCGCTGTTGCTAATTCAGATGAAAATTCACGGAAACCGCCGCCAGTCCGGTCGCTAATGCCAGGCAGGATGGCAGCAGCAGATAGTGACGCAGGCGCTGATGAAAGAGCATCACCACCGTCAGCAACAGCGCAACGATCATCACCATTCGCCACTGACTGAATCCCGGCTCCCACAGGGCAAACAGCGGCAGCGCTATGCACGGCAGCAGAACCCCCCACGCACTATCCAGTTTTTTGCCCAGTGCCCAGCTGATTCCCCACAGGCCGCAGGCCGCTACGATCGCTATCCCCATGACGCTAACCTCAAATGATAAGCATTCCCATTATCATATGACAGTTTTTCCCGTTCTGCAGCCTGTTTTTGGCTGGCCCGGCGCTGAAGATGACAGATCATCTGGAAAATGCTAGATTGCGGCCGATAACACCTTTAATAACAGCACTAGCAATATTTGCTCATTGTCCTGCAGACCCCTCCTTTCTGCTGGCTTGCGCTTTGGTATTTCAGGGTCGTCACGAGTATTTATAATGAAATTACAATCATATGAAGAACTGAAGCAGAGTAAATACCGGCTTTCAGTGATGCTTTTCCTGTTTTTAAATATCGCCGTTTCCCTCTTTTATCTGCTGCCAATAATGAGCACGGAAAAAAGTGAGACGACGCTGCCGGTTATGTGTGTCGCCGCCTTCAGCTCCCTCACGTTAATTGCCCATTTAATCTGGCCCAAAGTTAAACTCCCCCTGTTAAATCCTGTTGCGCTGCTATTAGGGATCTTCTGGGCCTGGCATATTAATTATCGCTTCCATCTGGTGTTCTATTTTGATGGTGGCTTTCTGATTATCAGCCTGATCAGCGTGTTATTTATCAGCGCCATCGCCCTGAGCGATTATCTGGTGGCTTTCTGTCTGCACGTCGCCCCGCCCGTTCTGACCGTATTGCTGCTCGACAATGGTCAGCACCTGCCGCTAATTCTGCTGACCATCTCCCTGCCGCTGATCGGTTTTTCATTGCAGCACCTGATGCGCCGCCGGGCTGACAACTTTACCCTGCGTCTGATGCATCAGCTTTACGAAGAGAAAGAGACCTTCAGCGACCTCAGCATGCTCGATCCGCTGACCGGGCTGTATAACCGCCGTGGTCTGAAGAACCGGCTCGACAATATTCTGGAAAACCACGCCGGCAGCCACTTTGTGCTGTTGCTGGATATCGATCACTTTAAGGCCTACAACGATAATTATGGCCATGCGATGGGCGATCAGGCACTGGCGCGGGTCTCTGTGGCGATCCGTGATGCGGTGCGTTCGCGCGATGTCGTTACCCGCTATGGCGGTGAAGAGTTCCTGGTGCTGATGACCAACGTGAACAGCTCCATTGCGATGAAGCTGGCAGAGCGCATCCGTCAGTATGTGGTGGATTTAGAGATCCCCCATCTGTTCAATGAGACTGTGTCAACGCACGTCACCATCAGCGCGGGGATTGCGCCGATTTACGACAACGAGTTCGACCAGGCCGTCGCCAATGCCGACAGCGCCCTCTATGTCGCGAAGAACCAGGGCCGGAATACCATTCTCGCCTGGGAAGATTTACCCAGAGAGGCGCCTCACACCGCAGAAGAGCCCGTATAACACGCTGATAACCGGCATCCGCCCCTGTTGATCTGACCGATCTGTCGCGGTCATCGCCGGGCTGATTACTCCTCTCCTCCCCTGCTGTTTTTACCGCCAGCAACCGCACGCTTTTACGCCGCTTGTAGAGTTAATCAATAACGATTATCATTTGCTTTCTTATCTACACTTTTCGCGAGTCGTCATGGCAACCGCTTCAGCTCAGGAACAGCGTTTCAGCGCTCAGTCGATGATCTTCCGGCAGAATGACCGTCCACTGGCGGAAAGTCTGTATGAACGGCTGCAACAGCAGCGCAGCTATCTGCTGGATTCGACCAGGCTCAGCCAGTCAGCCCCGCGTGATGCGCAGCCCCTTGCCGTCTGGTCACACGCTGACACCTTCGCCCCGCTTATCCGGCGCTACAGTGACTATCTCTATCGCGATCATCCCGATGCGGTGCGTGAAGCGAAACCCGTGCTCTCACTCTGGGCGCAGTGGTATTTTGGTCTGCTGATCCCGCCGCTGCTGATGGCCCTGCTGCAGGAGTCCCGCGCGCTCGACTGCTCGCCGGAACACATTCGTGTCGGTTTTCATGAGCATGGTCATCCGGCCACCTTCTGGATTGATGTGCAGGAGGATGAAGAGGCGCGCTATCTCAACCCGCTGCAGCGCATCGACCGCCTGATTCAGCAGCATCTCATCCCGGCCGTGAATGGCATTACGCAGCATGGTGACATCAACGCCCGCCTGATCTGGAACAACATGGGGTTCACTTTCCAGTGGTTCCTGGGCGAGCTGAAAAGCCAGATAGATGAGACGCTGGTTCTGCAGCTGGAACAGGCGCTGTTCTTTAACCAGCGGCTGCTGGATGGCAGCGACAATCCCCTCTATCGCACCATGATCCCGCGTGACGGTGAACTGGTGCGGCGCAGCTGTTGCCAGCGCTATCGCATTCCCGATGTTCAGCAATGCGGCAACTGCACCCTGAGCAGCAGCTAAACAGACCCGATTCCCGCGAATTCTCCGTTTATCCCGTTTACAGGCACAGAGGCTTGTGGCAATTTTTACGCCTTCGATCAGCCTGGAGAGAAAGATGAGTCTGGAGTCTGTGCGCCAGTTCTTCGCCGAACACGCCCCTGAAATTGAAATTATTGAACTGGCAGAGAGCACCGCAACGGTCGGGATGGCCGCTCGCGCCCACGGCGTGA
Organism: Pantoea sp. ARC270; assembly: GCF_003236725.1. Classification (NCBI taxonomy): domain Bacteria; kingdom Pseudomonadati; phylum Pseudomonadota; class Gammaproteobacteria; order Enterobacterales; family Erwiniaceae; genus Pantoea; species Pantoea sp. ARC270. Next base: position 117,614 of record NZ_PUGA01000006.1, on the reverse strand, counting down.
CGCCAGGCGAAATAGCAAAAACCCTGTCGCTAAAAGTGAAAAACGAGGTGGTGCTGATCGTGACGCGAGGCGATGCCCGGCTGGACAATCGCAAGCTGAAAGCGGCGCTGGGCGCGAAAGCGCGCATGCTGAGCGTTGACGAGGTGATTAACTGGACCGGCCACCCGGTGGGCGGCGTCTGTCCTTTCGGTCTGGAAAATCCGCTGACCGTTTACTGTGATGTTTCACTGCGCAGTTTTGAAGAAGTCTTACCTGCCGCTGGCGCTATCCATAGCGCCGTCCGCATTTCGCCACAGCAGATGGCTGAACTGACGAATGCCCGCTGGATTGATGTCTGCGAAGCGATCTGACCCTTTACCTCTGCTCAGCTAATCAGGCGTCTGAAAGCCTGCTCAAGGATCGATAACAGCAGCGTGTTATCGACGCGATGCAGGACATGCACCGAGGCGCCGCACTGCTCGGGCACACCGACAGAGAGCCGGAGCGGCTGCCGATAACGCCAGCTTTTGCCGCGCGTGGCACCGGGACGCAGCTCAATGTCGACCCGGTAATCGATTCCTGAGGCGACCCGCTGATTCAGCAGCCAGGCGACCACCAGCGCATCGTGTATCCAGCATCCCGCCAGCTGACGGGTCTGCATCGAATAGGCGATCCACGGACGCAGCGTGTCGCGCACAAAGTCGGCCAGCGGATGATCGACGGCGGTCAGCCGGGTCAGATCCTGCTGGGTCAGCAGCGTCTGCGTGGTGACATCCATCGGCACCAGCGTTACCGCAGCACCACTGTGCAGCACCTGGTGCGCCGCTTCCGGGTCCAGGCCGAAGTTGGTGTCTTTGATATAGTCATCCAGCGCAAAGACGCCTCCCATGACCACAATCTCTGCCACCGATTCGGCCATCGCGGGATAGCGCTGCATCGCCAGCGCCACGTTCGTCAGCGGGCCAATCGCCACCAGCGTAATCTCGCCCGGATTGTCGCAAATCAGCCTGCCGATAGCGTCAGCCGCGTCAAATCCATCCGCGGTGACATCGGCTGGCTGACGGACATCCTGCCAGAGATCGGCCAGCGCCAGCTGATTAACCCGGTTGTCGAGCGTCTCGCGCCACGGCGCCGGATCTTCCTGCAGCGCCTGTGTCGCCCCCTGCACCACCGGGATGGTGAGTCCCAGCCGGGCAATCAGATCTTTCGCCACGCGCGCGCCCACCTCACTCGGCGTATTGCCCGCCACGGTGGTGATTAATTCCAGCGACAGGCCGGGTGAGGCTAAGGCCAGCGCAATTGCCAGGCCATCATCGGTGTTGGCACCTGCAATCCCATTACCGGGATCGCAATCAATAATGATTCTTTTCATCTTCTTATTCGTTAACTCTGAGATTGCGGCGTGCAGCCGCAGGATTCACCGATTTCAAGATAGTGTGGAAACTCCTTTAACTGGGCTTCGCTCTGCCCCTCTTTCAGCATGTGGATCGCCGCACGCGCCATCTCGCGCAGTGGCTGACGCACGGTCGTTAATGTCGGAACATGAAACGATGACTGATTGGTCCCGTTGAAGCAGACCAGCGCGACATCCTGTGGCACCCGGATCTGATGCTCCGAAAAGGCCCGCACTGCGCCAATCGCCTGACCTTCGTTGCTGGTGAACAGCGCGCGGGGCACGCAGCCACGGGCGATCATCGTCTGCACCGCTTCATATCCCCCCTGCGGGGTGTAGCTGGCGGGAAACATCAGCGATTCATCAATCGGCAGGCCGCGCTCCTGCATGGCATCGCGCCAGCCCTGAATACGATCCTGCGCATTAAGCATATCGACCGGACCGGTGATGATGCCGACCTGCTGATAGCCGTGGCTCAGCAGATGTGCCGTGACCTGCCAGGCCGCCTGGCGCTCATTGACGCGCAGCATGTTCACGCCCGGCTGAGGTTCCACCCGTTCCAGCATCACCAGGGGCGTGCCGCTCGCCTTAATCAGGTCGATGTAAGGATGGCGATCGACGCTGTTATAAAACAGGCCATCGACCTGCCGGTTGAGCAGCCCCTGAATAAGCTCCAGTTCGCGCCGGCGATCGTCACCGGCATCGCCCAGCAGCATGACATGACCGTGGTTCATCGACTCCTGCAACAGCACGTGCGCCATGGACGCAACAAACGGATTGCCGATGTTCGGCACGACCAGACCAAAGGTTTTGGTGTTGCCGGACGCCAGCGCCCGTGCAGCCGCATTGGGCCGGTAACCGGTCGCTTTAATCGCCTCCAGCACCCGCTGCCGGGTCGCCTCGGCGACCGGACGCGGCCCGTCGTTAATGACATAACTGACAACTGCCACTGAGGTGCCTGCCGCTTTCGCCACTTCACTGCGGGTCACTTTTCCCGTTAACGACTTAGGCACATCACTTTCCTCCCTAAAAAAACAGGCCGCTTTACACGGCCTGCTGCTTATTTCGTTTTGCCCTGTCAGATGGCGTCATCAGGCAGATTGAGATCCCGCCCTCGCGTCTCAGGCGCAACAAAGGTGGTCAAGAATCCAGTCGCGGCCATCGCCGAGAAGTAGACCGCAATCGGCCACCAGTGTCCGGTATAAGAGAGCATAGCAGCCGCAATCAGCGGTGCCGTGCCGCCGGAGAGAATCGAACCCAGCTCCTTCGCCACCGCCATTTTGGTGTAGCGATGATGCACGCCGAACATCTCCACGCCCCAGGCGGCCTGCACACCAAAAATACCCAGCGACGCCAGCCCCATGCCCACCACAATCACCGGAATGACCAGCATCGGTTCACGCGTATCCAGCAGCGTAAAAGCGGGCCAGGCGTAGAGCATCAGCAGCAGACAGAAGACGCGATAAACGATCCGGCGGCCAAAACGGTCAGAGAGCCAGCCCGCAAAAGGGATGATCAGTAAACCCAGCAGCGACGCAAGGAACACCGCCGTGGTCGGAACCGACTTATCCACCAGCAGAACCTTCGCGACATAGCCGACGATGAAGCCCTGCGACAGATAGGAGGGACCGTTTTCACCGATGCGCAGCCCCACCATCGTCCAGAAGGCGCGGGTGCGCTGGAAGAACGGCCGCGTATCCTTCACCGGCGGGGTCGCCAGCACACCGGCGCGCGCCGCTTCCATCTCCGCTTTTCTGCGCTCAAAAACCGGGGTTTCGCGCAAGTGACGCCGGATCCACAATGCCACCAGCGCTATCAGCGCACTGCTGAGGAAAGGAATACGCCAGCCCCACGCCAGCAGGCTCTGCTGATCCATCTGCACCACCAGCAGCCAGACCAGCGACGCCAGCAGTGTGCCGCTGTTAGAGCCCAGCGCGATAACGGAAGCGACCAGCCCGCGACGTTCTGCGGGCGCATACTCGCCCAGCATGACCGTACCGCCAGAGAGCTCTGCACCCGCACCGAACCCCTGCGTGAAGCGCAGCAGGACCAGACAGGCGGGTGCCCAGACGCCAATCGTGGCATAGCTGGGGATTAAGCCGATAAAGGTGGTGGAGGCCCCCATCAGAATGATGGTGGTGATCATGACCGCTTTTCGCCCTTTGCGGTCGCCGAGCCAGCCGAAGAAAAGTGCGCCGATAGGCCGGGCAACGAAGCCGACTGACCAGGTGGCAAAGCTGGAGAGCAGCGCCATGGCCGGTGTCGATTCGGGAAAGAAGACATCGCCGAAGATGATACCGGCAGCCAGACCATAGAGCGCAAAATCCGCGTACTCCATCGCCGTTCCGAGCCAGCATGAGAATGTGGCGCGCCAGAAATCTTTGCGGCCTGAGGGGGTGTTAAACCGCGCATCGGCGGCTGAAGTGGATGACAGTGATGCCTGCTGCTTAACGGAATTGTGTGCCGTCATAACCCTATCCCTGAATGCGTATGCAGATCGATAAACGCCCGTCCATGGGTCGATTCCCTGATAAAAGCGGAATTCCCCGGTGGCGACGTTCAGTTGACTAACCATGATGAAAGGTTAAAGGATTCCCTGGTGTTGGAATCATCTGCCTCGCCCGTTTTCGCCGATCTTTTTTAACCGGTCACTTAAACTGAGCGAATGTAACTTAACAATCGATGGAGCCGACTGTGCATCGAGCACCGTGAGCAATCACTGGGGACCTAGTGTATCTACGCGCGTAGATAAATCAAGCGATCCCGCCGCAAAATGTTAGTCAGACTTCACTATCACAGTGCGTCATCATGGTTTTTTATCGCAAATTCAGCCAGTTAACAGCGCCTCACTTTGCACAAAAAAAAGTCATCACTCGCGTTAAGTCAGCACTTTCTCTAATCATTAAGCGTGATAAACAGGCGGGGCTGCTTTCATCGGACTCTGTTGTCGCACAGCTCTGTGACCGCAGGATGACACTCAGGATCAGGCTGAAAAATCGCTGCGCGCGCAAATAATGCGTTACCCTGAAAAAAAGGCCAGGCAGAGGATGTATGACCATTATTCTGATGCGACACGGTAAACCCGATCATCAGGCCGCAGGCCGTCTGAGCGTGCAGGCGCTGGCAGACTGGTGCGAAGCCTACGATCGGTCACAGGTCAGTGACGGACCGCCCCCGCGCACTGTCCACATTGCCCGTCAGGCGGCGGTTGTTGTCTGCAGTCCCCTGCCCCGCGCGCAGTCCTCCCTGAGTCAGCTTGGTCTGCAGCCGCATGAGGTGAATGCTCTGTTCAGCGAAGTTGCCGTGCCGATGCTGCGAATGGGCGCGATGCAGCTGCCGATCCTCTGCTGGCTGGCGCTGCTGCGGCTGCTCTGGTTCTGCGGATATGCGGGTGATGCGGAGTCGCTGCCTCATGCGCGCCAGCGCGCCGCGGCGGCCGCAGAAAAGTTAATCGGGTACTCCGCTCAGGGCACCGTGCTGCTGCTGGGCCACGGCATCATGAACAAGATGATTGCCCGGGAATTACGTAAACGCGGCTGGCAGGCGGAGAAGCATGCCAGCAGCCGTCACTGGAGTTCCGCGATCTATCATCGCCCGTTTATCTGATCGAGCGAAATATAGCCCAGCACTTCACACCCCGTTCCCACGCGCGGCGTGGCAATCACTTTACGCTGCGCCAGATCGATCACGCTCAGCGTGCCATCATCCTGATTGGCAATCAGCAGCTGCTTTTTGTCGGGGGTAAAACAGCCATCCATCGGCATGTTACCCACCGCGATGTCACCCAGCGGATTCAGCAAATCGTCAAACAGCGTGACCAGGGGTTCCTGATCCCCTATTGCCACCAGCTGTTCGCCATCGTCGCTGAAGCGCACCACCTGGCAGGGCTGCTGATGGCCCGGCAGCGTCAGGCGCTGACGGATGCGGTGGCTTTGCCGATCGATCACATAGAGCAGCGGCGCGTCAGCCGCGCTGGCGACCAGGTAAGGGTGTTTCGGTGAGGCCGCGATACCGGCAATCGGGCCAGGCAGCAGAATGGTGTCGATGACCCGCCCTTCCGCCTCACACAGATCCACCACCGTGATGGTGGCATCCTCTTCGTTATCGGTGAAGAGCTTGCGGCCGCTGGGAGAGAGCGTCAGGCGATGCGCATTGTGCGAGGGGATCGGAATAACTTTTTCGACCTTGTCACTCTGTGGATCGATCACCGCCACGGCGGCGCTCTCCTCACAGCAGAGGTAGACTTTACCGTCGCGCCCCAGCTGACCGCTGTGGGGTGCCCGCAGCGGCGAGAGATCGATAAACCCGCTGATCGTCCGACGTGTTAAATCAATGACCGCCACTTTATGACCCGGATGGGGATTGTCGCCATGCACGCCGTCGCCATAGACCGGCACATAGGCTTTACCCCAGGGGGCCAGCATCAGGAGTTCATGCGGGCGCGGTGGAAAGGCGTTCAGTTCCCGCTCAACCGCAAACGTCTCCGGATTAAGAAACAGGACGCGATTGCCCCGCTTATCGACCGCCAGCAAACCCCATGATTCACTCTGCATGTGCGCTCCTTACTCAGTAAGTTCTTCTTAAGCGTAGACAATGCGCTTCAGGCTGTCTGATTCGGCGGATTGATGAGCCGGGCTTACGTCACACATTAAGCGCAATCACGCCCGCTCCCGCATTCCCGTAAGCGCCACGGTCTCGCGATTCAGATATTCCTTAATAACGGCGCGTGCCGGGATGAAATAAATGATTAATTATGGCCACACGTTTATTTTTATTTCATGCCCGGCCTGATTCCGTTTTATCCTAAAGTCAAAAAAAGGCATAGCTAATCAGTAAATAATGTTTTATTAAAAAGGTGCAGTGCAATTCCAGATAGCCGTGAGGAAACTACCGCGCGCTCAGGCACTGCGTCGCCACCAGGGAAACCCTTTCAATAATTCCCGCACGCCTCGGGGTTGCAGCCAGTCTGTAATGCCGCCTGTTTGCGCCACATGCGAACAGGCAGAGTCTGCACTATGACGGGAAAATAAAAATAACAGGTATATCATGACTGCACATCGCCAACGTCCAGCGCATAAAATCTGGCGCAACTGGAAAAGAATATCGTTCAGCAGCCAGATGTTGTGGAATAAAAAACAGCAAAGACTCTGTCGGGCGCCGGAATATGATCCGGGTCAGGAAGATAATGTCGTTTTAATCGCTCAGCAGAAAGATCTGCCGGAGATTCCAAAGATTGTCTGGATGGTCTGGCATAATGAACAGCTGCCTGCCTCGATGGCGCTCAATATCAGCAAAATACGGCGGGATAATCCCGATCACCAGGTTTATCTGGTGACACAGCGCACCCTGTCGCAATGGCTGCCCGACCTCCGGTTTATCTCAGCCGATCTGACGCTGGCGCATAAAAGTGAGATCATCCGGCTGGAACTGCTTCACCGTTACGGCGGCATCGGCATTGACTGCAGCACTCTGCTGTTCGAGGATCTCGCCTGGGTGCATCGCGTTCACGAGGCGCGGTCTCTGGATCTGATCGGCTACTACCGTGAGCAGTCAACGCTGAACCTGCTTGCGCCGGTCATTGAAAGCTGGTTTCTGGCCGCCCCGGCGCAGAACCCTTTTATCCGTGAATGGCTGAAACAGCTGGCGCCGGTTAAAAATGTCGGCATCCGCAACTATTTCCATGAGCTGCAGAAACGCGATGACTTTCCGCTGCTTGTGCAGAATATGGATAACCCGTCCCGTCAGCTGCTCTCACTGGCGCAGCAGGTGGCGATGCGTGAATACCGGCGGGCCAATCTCTATCTGCGTAAAGGTGAAGCCAGCGCCTGGTATTATCAGCGCCTGCACGCCGACAGCAGCAGCGCCTTTGCGCAGTCAGTACTGTTTCAGCAGCGTCCCCAGATGCCGCCACCGATTATTAAGTTAACCGGCAATGAGCGGCTGCATCTCGACTTCAATCTGCGCATCGGCCTCTATAACCGCAGCAGCCTGATTGGGGAGATGATGCATACCCGCTCGCCGGGACTGGCACTGCCCTCAGTGGTTAAAGCGGGCGCGTAACCAGTGTGTAAAGGTGGTGACCGCGCGCGGCACCTGCGCCGCCCAGGGTCGCACGATCCACAGGCGGGCGGCAAAAGCGCCGACCGGCTGCCACTCCGGCAACACCCGCTGTAACGATCCCGCTGACAGCGCCTCACGGGCGCTGAAGTCGGGCAGCATGGCAATGCCCAGACCCTGCAGGGCCGCATCACGGATCGACTCACTGTTGTTGGTGGCAAAGCTGCCCTGAATCTGCACCTGAACCGTTTCGCTCTCCCCCGGCGCGACAAACCGCCAGCGCGGTGACTCGACGCCGCGCGGGTAGTAAAGGCAGTTGTGCTGCGCCAGTGCCTGCGGCCTCTCCGGCACGCCCTGCGCCCTGAGATAGGCTGGCGAGGCCACCAGCACGGTCTGCGTGTCGCACAGTGGCAGCGCCACGTGCGTTTCCGGCAGCGTGTCACTGTGGCGAATCGCCAGATCAAACCCCTCGCTGCTCAGCGAGACAAGGCGATCCGTCACATCCAGCTGCAGGCGTACCTGCGGATAGTCGCGCAGAAACTCGCCGATAAGCGGCACCAGTTGCTGGCGGGCAAACGCCACGGGTGCGGTGATGCGCACCAGACCCCGCACCGGTCCGGCGGTATCCCGCACGCTGAAAAAACTCTGTTCGATGCGGGCAAAAGGCTCGCGCAGCTCCTCCACCAGCTTCTCACCGGCGGAGGTAAGCCGCACGCTGCGCGTGGTGCGCTGCACCAGCATCAGACCCGCTCTCTCCTCCAGCTCTTTGATCTTCTGGCTCATCGCCGCTTTGCTGACATCCAGCCGCGCTGCCGCGCGGGTGAAACTGCCCTGCTCTGCCAGTACCGTCAGCCAGTGCAGATGCTCCCACAGGGTGTCCGTCTTCATCTCTTTCATCAGCATTGTTCACAATAATGAATAATCATTTCAGGCTACGCGCTTTTTCCCGCCGGATAAAGCCGTCACCATAGACCTCTTATTTCTCAGGAGAATCCGCTATGCCACTGCTGCAATTTGATGTTATTGAGGGTCGTTCAGAATCTGAGCTGCGTACATTACTGGATGCCGCGCACCGGGCCGTGCTGACCGCCTTTAACGTGCCGGAACGGGATCGCTATCAGATTGTTCATGAAAACAAACGCTATCAGATGGTGTTTCAGGACACCGGGCTGGGATTCAGCCGCAGCGATAATCTGGTGATGGTGCGGGTCTTTACAAGTCCGCGCAGCAGCGAACAGAAACAGCGATTTATGGCAGAGCTGGCGCGCGAACTGCGTGAGCATTGCGGCGTGCAGGGCAACGATCTGATGATCAGCTTTATCACCAATGACAAAGGCGACTGGAGTTTTGCCGACGGCGAAGCGCAGTATCTGACCGGCAAACTCTGAAAAGCGGCCCGGACGCCTGCTCTGCTGACGGTGCGCGCCAGCCACCGTCACGTCTGCTGAACACCCGGCAGGCACGACACAAAATCCCTCTGCGCTTCCTCGCACAAATCCGCCGGATATGTTGCAGCCCGATGACAGCCAATATAGATTGTCGAAAAACCATCCCCCGACGATGGCCGGTTGCGTGACGCCCCGCGCCCCCCTGCAGAGAGAGGATTTCCCGTTGTCCGAATTTGTGTCAGTCGTGCTGTTTCTGGCTGCTATTGCTATCTATTCCTGTAAAGCCGGGCGTAACAGATTCTGGTTTATGCTTGTTCTTGTTCTGCTGGTGATATTTGTGGTGCTGAACGCCACCCTCTACGCCAGTAACTATTTCACCGGCGACGGCATTAACGATGCGGTGATCTATACCCTGACTAACAGCCTGACCGGCGCGGGCGTCAGTAAATATGTGGTGCCGGCCATCGGGCTGATCATCGTGCTGTTTCTGCTGTTCTGCCTGCTCTCCTGGGTGCTGCGGCGGCGTAAGCGTCCTCATCATCTGGGCTGGTCGCTGCTGGCGGCCGCCTGCGCGATTGGCTCGGTGCAGACTACCCCCGCCTTTCGTCAGGTCGCGACGCTGATCGTGTCGCATACCCAGCTGGCCGATTCTGACTTCGACACCTTCTATAAAGTGCCGCGTAACCGCATTGAACAGCCGCGCCTCAACGTGGTTTATATCTATGGCGAGAGTTTAGAGCGCACCTATTTTGATCCGATTGCCTTCCCCGGTCTGGCACCTGAGCTGAGCCGTCAGAAAGAGCAGAGTATCGATTTCAGCCAGACCGAACAGCTGCCGGGCACCGATTACACGATCGCGGGCATGGTCGCCTCACAGTGCGGCATTCCGCTGTTTGCCCCGTTTGATGGTAATGCGTCGGCGTCACTCTCCAGCTTCTATCCGCAAAATGTCTGTCTGGGCGACATCCTGAAAAACTCCGGCTATGAGAACTGGTTTATTCAGGGTGCCGATCTGCGTTTTGCCGGTAAGGATGTCTTCCTGAAATCGCACGGCTTCGATCCTGCCAACCTCTATGGTTCGCAGGAGCTGAAAAGCCGCGTCGCCGATCCCAGCTACCGCAATAACTGGGGCTATTATGACGACACGGTGCTCGACGAAGTCTTTGAGAAGTATCAGGCGCTCTCCCGGGCCGGTAAACCTTTTGCCCTGTTTACGCTGACCGTCGACACCCACCATCCTGACGGATTTATCTCGCGCAGCTGTCAGCGCCGAAGCTACAGCATAGAGGGGAAACCGAACCAGTCCTTCAGCGCGGTTGCCTGTTCACAGGAGCACGTCGCGCGGCTGATCGATCGCATCAAAGCGTCACCGTGGTTTAAAAATACCGTAATCGTGGTGAGTTCCGATCATCTGGCGATGAACAACACCGCGCATCCCTGGCTGATCAAACAGCCGCGTCGCAATCTCTTTATGGTGATCCGCGGGGATAAACCGCAGGCGGAGCTGCTGGAGGCAAAGCGCAGCACGCTGGATAATGGCGCTACGCTGCTGGATATTCTCGGCGGCGATAATGCGATAGGCCTGGGCCGCAGCAGCCTCTCTTCGCTGTCGCTCTCAACGCAGTTTGACGATATGAAGAGCAAGGTCATGAGCTGGAAGCCCGATATCATTCAGCTCTGGAACTTCCCGAATAAGATGGAGAACTTCACCGTCGATCAGACGAAGAATACCTTCAGCTTCTCCGGGACCACTTTTAAGCTGCCGATTCTGTTCCGCATCAGCGACAAACACGTTGAGCCGATGCCGGAAGGGGAATATTCGGCACCGCTGCGCTATCAGCTGGCCGATTTCGCGGCAGTCGATAAATTCGTCTGGGTCGATCGCTGTTTTAAAATGGCGCGACTCTGGCAGCCGTCGCTGGCCCTCTCCGGCGATCTCTGTGTGGCGATGGGGCAAACCGGCGGCACACCGTCCGTTACCCACATCGACAAACCGCAATGGAAAGGCCGGGTGCAGTTCCCGGACGGGCCGATCAGCGATGCACGTTATCAGCAAAATCTGGCGCAGATCCGTATCGAAGATAACAATATCCGCTACAGCGCTGACAGCTTCCGGCTTGATATCCCCGGCGCGCCGCTGAGTGTGAAAAGCTTCAGCGGCATCTCACGTCCGGAGAGCTGGGGACGCTGGTCAAATGCCAATCTCGCGCCTGAGGTGCATATCGACTACGTCGAAGCCCTGCCCGCGAAGTTCGATCTGGTGATCACGGCGCGGGCTTACGGCGCGAATGTGCACCGGCCGATTCCGGTTCGCGTGGGCAATCAACAGCAGCTGCTGTCGCTGGGCGAAGCGATCTCGACCCATACCCTGCATTTTGATAACCCGGACGCCAGCCACCAGCTGGTGATCGCCCCGCCTGAACCTCAGCTGAGCAACACCGGCAATATCACGGGGCAGGACCCGCGCAAACTGGGCATTGGCATGGTCGAACTTAAAATCGTGCCCCAGCCTTAATCCCCTCTTTTCTCTTCAGGCCTCTGCGTTTTTGCAGAGGCCTCTTACTTTGTCGCCACCGCTTCAGGACCTGCCGCGCAGGGCTTCCAGCTTCTCACGCTGCTGACCATCGGCGGTAAAATTCTCCTCCGCCAGCCAGCGCTGCAGCCCGCTTTTCACCTGCGGCCACTCGCGATCGATGATCGAAAACCAGCTGGTGTCGCGCGAGCGACCTTTGTAGACAATGGCCTGGCGGAAATCACCTTCATACTGAAAACCGAGGCGTGCCGCGGCTCTGCGAGAAGGCGCATTGCAGCTGTCGCATTTCCACTCATACCGGCGGTAACCCAGGGTTTCAAAGGCGTACTGCATCAGCAGGAAATGCGCCTCTGTTGCCATGCGCGTCTGCTTCAGACGGGGCGAAAAAGCGACATGCCCGACTTCCATTACCCCATGTTCAGGCTGGATACGCATTAACGACAGGCTGCCCACCGCCTCTCCGGTGGCGAGGTCGATCACGGCGAAATGCAGCGGGTCGCGGCTGGCCTCCAGCTGCCGGAGATAATCCTGCCACGCCTGGGGATCATCGAACGGCCCCATAAACATATAGGTCCAGTCGCGCCCATCTTCCGCCAGCGCCCAGGCGTCAGACAGGGCCTCTCCATGCCGCGCGGCGCTGAAGGGCTCCAGCCGACACGACTGACCGGTGAAAACCTGATGTTGTGGCAGAGGACGCGGCTGCCAGTCTGGCAAAGGCTGGCCGACCGGCTGACCATAGTGATTAAGGTGTTGTGACATATCGCCTCCCGGCTGCAGATAATGTCAGCAGAGTGCCACTGTTATGGTGGGTTAAAAAGTACCACAATCAGGGAAAATCATAGATCCATGGAAGCAGACGATGCCGACAGAAATCCCCCCGTTACTGCTGGCTCCCTTAGCACCGGTAACCGGTACGACGCTACAGCAGCAGCTTTATCAGCGGATAAAGCAGGGCATTTTGCAGGGGCAGCTTGCTGCCGGAGCCGTTTTACCTGGCACACGGCAACTGGCTTCTGAACTGCAGGTTTCACGTAATACCGTGCTCAACGTCTGGACGCAGCTACAGGCAGAGGGCTATCTGATGAGCGATCGACAAGGCAGCCGGGTCACGCCGCTGGCTTTGCCAGCCGGACAGGTGGATGACGATACGCTTACCCGCTGGCCGCTGGCAAAACGGATCGATGTCTTTCAACGCAGACCCTGGGTCGACACCGGCGCCTTGCCCCTTCGTCCCGGTATACCCGCTCTGAACCATTTTCCTGTGGCGGCATGGCGACGGGCGCTGAGTCAGGTGATGAGCCATACGCCACCGCAGCTGCTCGGCTATGGTGATCCCCTTGGCGATGCGGAACTGCGTACCGCGCTGGCGCAGCATCTGCGTATCACGCGCGGGGTGCGTTGTGACGCCAGGCAGATTGTGATCACGGAAGGGGTGCAGCAGGCGCTGATGCTGTGCGTTACCCTGCTTAGCAATCCGGGCGACCCTGGCTGGATTGAAGAACCTGGCTATCGCGGAGCCAAAGCGGCTTTTCGGGCCGGAGAACTTAATCTGATCCCGATTCCTGCCGATCATCAGGGGCTGGCCCCCCAGCCGGGACACTGGAAGCAGGCCCCGCCACGGCTGATCTATACCACCCCGACGCATCAGTATCCCACCGGTGCCGTGATGAGCGCGGCGCGACGCCTGGCGCTGATTGCGGCAGCACGACAGCATCGGGCCTGGATTATTGAAGATGACTACGATGGTGACTTCCATTACCACGGCGATCCCATTATGGCGATGCAGGGCATGACGGATAACGCCCCGGTTATCTATCTTGGCTCTTTCAGCAAGACCCTGTTCCCTGCGCTGCGTATCGGTTTCATGGTACTCCCCGCACCGCTGGTCAGTCGTCTGACACCGGCACTTCATCAGCTGCTGCGTGGCGGCAACCGTCCTGAACAGCAGGCCCTGACCCGTTTTATTCTCAGTGGCGATTATCGACGCCATCTTGGCAAGATGCGTCGGCTCTATCGTCAGCGTCAGGAATTACTGCGATCCGAACTGCAGCGTGCGGCGGGTCAGTCGCTTCCATTGCTGGGGGGTGACAGCGGACTGCATCTGGTGCTGCCACTGGATTCCCATCACAATGATGCCGTGATTGCCTGCCAGCTGCATCAGGCAGGCTTTGCTCCCGCTGCCCTGTCTGAATTTTATCTGGCTGAACCGGTGCAGCAGGGCCTGGTTATGGGCTATGGCAACAGCAGCGACACGCAAATCATTGCAGCCACGCGCCAGCTAAGCCGGATACTGAGCTGGCCGGGCTAGGCTGTGATTCAGCGCGCCTCAGGCCGGCGCAGCAATCGAGTGGCGGATCATCAGATGGGCATCGAAGCGCGGCACGGGGCCGGGGGCCTCACCGCGGATGGCGGCGATCAGACGTCGTGCGGCTTCACGGCCCATTTCATAGACCGGTTGCGCAATGACCGTCAGCGGTGGCGTCACAATCTCACTCCACGGGAAATTGTCATACATCACAAAAGAGAGATCGGTCGGGATACGCAGCCCGCGCTGCGTCACTTCGCGCAGCAGCCACATGGCGACCACGCTGTCAGACGCCACCAGCGCGGTGGGCGGCTGCGGACGCTGCCACAGCGCCGCGACGATACGGCTAATCGATGCCTCGTCCAGCGCGTTCACCTGCACCAGCGACGGATCAAACGGCACGCCTGCGTCAGCAAAGGCCTGCATCATGCCGCCCACGCGCTGGGCGACCGGCGTCAGGCCAAAATCGTCTGGCGTGCTGTAGTCAGTGGTCAGCGCCATGCTGGTGATATAGGCGATATGGCGATGCCCCGCGGCCAGCAACCGGGCCGTGACGTCTGCGGCCACGTCGGTAAATTCACAGCAGACCGCGTCCACATCAAGACCGGTTACCGCGCGATCGAACAGCGTCAGCGCTCTGCCCTCTTCCTGCACCTGAATCAGATGCGCGTTCTGCTCCAGGGCTGAACAGCAGGGCGCAACGATAATGCCATCGACCCGCTTTTCCAGCATCACCCGCACCGCATCCTGCTCCGCCTGCAGCTTTTCATCACTGTTGCTCAGCAGCAGATGGTAACCCGCCGTGCGCGCCACGTCCGCCATGCCACGCAGGGCCAGACCAAAGTGAGGATTCTCAATATCGCCGACAATCACCCCGATAGTATTGGAGCGGCCGGTGTTCATACTGCGCGCCAGCGCATTGAGCCGGTAGCCCAGCGCGGAGGCGGCGCTGTTGACCCGCTCCTGCACCTCATCGCTGACCGCGCCATAGCCACCCAGCGCGCGCGCTGCCTGGGCTTTGGAAACATTTGCTGCGCGCGCCACATCTGCCACGGTCGGCGCTTTGGATCGTCTGTTCTGGCTGGTCATAATTATTTCGAATCACAGGTTGATGACAGGAATATTGACGCCGAAAAAAGGCTGTGCTTAAACTCATTGTAACTCCTTGAGACCGGTCTCACAATGTTTCTGTCTTAAGGTGCCACCTGCGTTGAGACCGGTCTCAATCAGAATTACTGGCTCAACAGTCTCTGATGTTTAAACCTGCAAAAACGGATGAGCTATGAAATCGCAAATCACACTGGGCAAACTGCTCGGCACCGCACTCGCACTCTGTTCACTGTCGTTCTCTGTTCTGGCCGCCAGCGACAACAATCCCTATGGGCTGATCGAACCGGGTCAGCTTCGCATCGCCAGCGTCGGCGACTCAAAGCCTTACACCTTCACCGACGCCAGCGGTCAGTTCACCGGCTTCGACGTCGAATTTTTCAGAAATGTTGCCCACCGCATGGGCATCGATAAGGTCGATTTTATTGGTCAGGACTTCTCGGCCATCATGCCCGCGGTCGCCAACGGTCAGTACGATGCGGCGGTGGCGGCGATTGGCATCACCCCGGCGCGGGAAAAAACGGTCGATTTCTCCACCGGCTATCTGGCCGGGTTCCTCACCGTTCTGACCCGTCATGACAGCGGCGTGAAAGATGTCGCCACGCTGGCAAAGCACCGGCTCGGCGTGGTTCAGGGCACGCTCCAGGAGAACTATGCCGTGGAGCACTTCCCGCAGACCGATCTGGTGCGCTTCCCGGATAACAACAGCGCGGTCTCTGCGCTCAACAACGGCACGCTCGACGCCGTCTTCCTCGACTACGAGGCGGCCAAAAGCTACGCCGAACGCTTTAAGCTGGTCTCTGCCGCCGATATCCCCTCTTTTGATGCACCGGCGGGCATTGCCATTGCCAAAGGTAAACCCGCCTTCAAGGCCGCGCTGGACAACGCCATCAAGGCTGCGATGCAGGATGGCACCTGGCAACGGCTCTATCAGAAGTGGTTCCCCGGATCGCCGATGCCAAAACAGTATCTGCCTGGCGGTCAGTAAAGAGGTGGACGTTTACGTCCTGAGTTAACCGGGGGATGCCCCGCTCTGCAAGGAGACGGCGATGGAGCTGCTCACGATTCTTTCCCGCACCTTCTTTGATTTTTCATCAATGAGGGAAGTACTGCCGCAGATGCTGACCACCGGGCTGGTCAACACGGTGATTATCTCACTGGCGGCGACACTGCTCGGCACGCTGTTTGGCCTGCTGCTGGCGCTGATGGGCATCTCGCCCTCGCGCTGGCTGCGGGTGCCTGCCCGGCTCTATACCGATCTGTTTCGCGGTCTGCCTTCCATTCTGACCATTCTGCTGATTGGTCAGGGTCTGGCGCGCTTCAGCTATCAGCTGTTCGGTCCGACACCCTATCCGCTGGGGATCTTCGCCCTCAGCCTGATCGCCAGCGCCTACATGGGCGAGATTTTTCGCGCCGGTATCCAGAGCGTGGAACGCGGCCAGCTGGAAGCGTGCCGTGCGCTGGGGATGAGCTATGGCCGGGCCATGCGACGGGTCATCATCCCACAGGGGATCCGTCGCGTGCTGCCCGCCATCGTTAACCAGTTCATCGCCATCATCAAGGATTCGTCGCTGGTCTATCTGCTCGGCCTGATGACGCAGCAGCGTGAGCTGTTTCGCGTGGGTCAGGATGCGGCGGTGCTGACCGGCAACCTGTCGCCCCTGATGCTGGCAGGACTCTTCTATCTGATGATCACGGTGCCGCTGACGCACATGGTCAACTATGTCGATGTGCGCTACCGCACCGGACGCCGTCGTCTGACGGCCCCGCAAAGCGGTCTGAAAGAGGTGGATGAGGTCAGACCGTCCGGCGGCGCCGTTCTGGTCACTCACCCCCGGATGGGAGGCAACCATGAATAATCTGAATGGCGCGAGCTGGCGCGGCGCCAGCCTGGAGCTGCGCAATCTGACCCTCGCCTATGGCCCGATTGAAGTGCTGCGTAAGGTCTCACTGCAGGTGGCCCCCGGCACCACCACCTGCATTATCGGGCCATCGGGATCGGGTAAATCGACCCTGCTGCGCGGTATCAACCGGCTGCACGAACCGCAGTCGGGGGATGTTTTGCTGGCCGACCGCTCCGTGCTGCGCGACAAGCCTGATGCGCTGCGGCTGCGGATTGGCATGGTGTTTCAGCACTTCAATCTCTTCCCCGATCACACTGCCCTGGAGAACGTCGCCCTCGCCCCCTGGTGTGTCAAAGGCCTGCCCAAGGCGCAGGCGATGGCGATTGCGCGTCAGCGGCTGGAAGAGGTCGGTTTAGGTCAGCGCGCCGATCACCGGCCGCGCGATCTCTCCGGCGGGCAGCAGCAACGGGTCGCGATAGCCCGGGCGCTGGCGATGGATCCGGAGGTGATGCTGTTCGACGAGGCCACCTCCGCTCTTGACCCCGAACTGGTGAAAGGGGTCCTGACGCTGATGGCGGATCTCTGTCGTCGCGGCATGACGATGGTGGTGGTGACACATGAAATGGGCTTTGCGCGCAAAGTGGCGGATCAGGTGGTGTTTATGGACGAAGGCGAGATTGTGGAAGCCGGGCCGCCAGACGCCATTTTTGACGCGCCGCAGTCGCCGCGCCTGCAACGTTTTCTCTCTGAAGTGCTGTAACTGAGCAAGGAACCTGACAATGGCGGTAAAAACTGAAATGAAGGTGGTGGTACTGGGCGGTGGCGTGCTGGGTGTTTCGACGGCGCTGGAGCTGACAAAACGCGGGGCGGCGGTGACGCTGGTGACCGAGGCGGAGGTCTGTTCCGGCGCGTCGGGACGTTCACTCTCCTGGCTCAATTCGGCGGGTGAGCGCTCCCGGCCCTATCATGCGCTGCGCATGGCGGGCATCGATCGTTATCGCACGCTGTTTGCGCAGCACCCTGACCTCGACTGGCTGCGTTTTGATGGCGGACTTTGCTGGTTCAGCAACGATGTGGCCGGGACGCAGGCGCGACACGCCTATGAGAAGGCGCACGGCTACGACTCTCAGCTCATGAGTGCCGATAACGTGGCGCTGGCGGATGCGACGGTCGATCCCGATGCGCTGCCGTCGCAGGCGATCTTTAATCCGGGTGAAGGCTGGGTCAGCCTGCCGCACCTGGTGGATTATCTGCTGAACCAGTTCCGGTCACGCGGCGGCGAAGTGATCGAACACGCCGGTAAAGCCGCCGTGATCACCGACCAGGGCCGGGCCTGCGGCATCCGCAGTGACAAGGGGGAGATGCGGGCGGATGCGGTAGTGGTCGCCTGCGGCCCCTGGACCCCGGACGTGGTCGCCCCGCTGGGCGTGACGATCCCCAATGGTTCGCCGGTCTCGATGCTGGTGATCACGGAACCGGCCGGGCATCAGCTGAAAGCGGTGCTCAACACCCCGCGCGCCGCCATCAGACCAAATCCCGGCAACCGCTACGCGCTGGACCATGACTGGTATGAGGCGGATATCCAGCCGCTGGCCGACGGCGATTACCATATTGATGAACATGTCGTGGCCACGCTGGCCGCGGAGGCGAGCCGGCTGTTACGCGGCGACGAGCCGCTCAGCGTGCAGAGCTGGAAGATTGGCCTGAAGCCGATTCCGGGCGATGGCGATCCGGTGCTGGGTGAACTGCAGAAGGTGCCGGGCTGTTATGTGGCCTTCACCCATTCGGGTGCCACGCTGGCGCTGATTGTCGGCGAGCTGCTGGCGGAGGAGATCGTGACCGGTGAGAAGCATCCGATGCTGGCCAGTTTTGGGGCTGAGCGCTTCGGCTGAAAAAAAGCCGGTCATCACGACCGGCTGATTATTTTAGCCACGGAAGAAGATATCACCCGATTTCCCCATGACGATTTTGCCGGTGTCATTGGTAATCAGGATGTAGTTGGCGTTGATGTAGGCCCAGTGGGTGTTCTCCTGCGGGGCCGGCAGATTGCGTTTCTGCCACTCAACGATGGTGTAGGTTTTATCCGTGTACTTCTCTGGCACCGTGTCACCGATGTTGTACTGTTTGTAGTCGATGATGATGGTGCTGAGATCGTAATTCGGGCGCGCACTGTTGGCCGTTGACGGCGTGGTAGGCGTCGTCGGCGTAATGCCGTCGTTAGACGGTGAGCTGGTCGGTGCCTGGCTCGGTGCGGCACCGTTGTCCGGCTGGGCGCTGCCTGCACCAGACTGCGGCTGGGCATCCGGGTTAGCGGGCTGGATCTGCGGCGGAGGCGGAACGCTGTCGGTGGCTTCGCCAGCCGCCTGAACAGCAGGGATCAGGCTCAGTGAGCCAACCAGTAATCCCATTGATAAAAGTACACGTTGAGTCCTGCGCATAATGATTTCCACGTTGAATTTTGACAGTCAGGCTAAATTTATCGCACTTCAGTTCCGGCGCGATGACGCTATGTGCCAGGCAACACAGCGCAATTCACTTTATGGCGCCCTGGTCAGCGGTAACGGATCGCTGTGCGACCACTTTATCCTGAGTTGCCAGATCGACCAACAGCGCAATGCCTAAATAGTTACTCCAGTTAAAACCGTTCTGCAGCACCACAATCGCGTTACCGTGACCTTTATCGTAGCCGATAAAACTCGCATAGCCGCCGATGTACCCCACCTGATAGGTGATCGGCTGCCCTTCTGTTGTCTCGGTGATCCAGGCGATATTCTGCGTCTGTGCGCCCTGCCGGTACCAGGCACGGTTCACCGCCGCAAACGCCCTGTCCCGTTCTGCATCACCGGTGGCCGTAAGGTGCGCGCGCAGGTAGCGACTCAGATCCCGCGCGCTGCTGTAAAGGCTGGCCGCCGCCACCATGTTGCCGTGAAAATGCCAGTCAGGCGTCAGCGCCCCGCGACGGATAAATTTCGGCTGATCGCCGGCGTGGCCCAGCGCGCGCCACGGATAGCCCGCCAGCGTTTCCGGCTCAAAACTGCTCTGATCCATCTTTAACGGGGCGAAGATAAGCCGGGACGCCAGCGTCTGGATATCCTGATGAAAGCGCTCGCGCAGAATGAAGCCCAGCAGCGCATAGCCGAGGTTGGAGTAGCACGGCCTGCGAACCGCCGGAGCAGAGAAATCCGCCAGGTAACTCAGCACGCTATCGCTGTCCAGATTGCCGTAGAAGTTCTCGCCCGTGCCGAGATAGCGGACGAACTGGTGCAGCATCGGCAGATCCATGTCCTGCCGCGGCAGACCGGAGGTATGCGTCACCAGCTGCAGCAGCGTGATGCGGCGTGCGTCACGACTCAGCGGCACGCCCGCGGGCAGCAGATCGGCCAGCGTGTCGCTCCAGTGCAGTTCGCCCTGATCCACCAGCTGGATAATCACCTCGGCCGTCACGCCCTTACTCAGCGATCCCAGCGCAAACAGGGTGTCCGGGGTCACCGGATAGCGATGCACCCGGTCAGTGACGCCAAATGAATAGTAGTGTGTTGGCTCGTCATGATGGATGACGGCAATGCTGATGCCAGGAACCTGCTTCTGCTGCATGTAGTGCTGTACGATGTCATCGACATTTTCGTTGAAAGTGGCATGCGTCAGGTAGACACGGTCGCTGACCGGGGCGGAGGTTTGCGACAGGGTGCCACAGCCGGTCAGCAGAACGATCGCCGCAGCGATCCCGCAGGGTCTGCCGATCCGCTGAGCGACCTGAGCCAGCCGTCTGAGGCAGAGCGCAGCGATCCGGCTGCCAGAAAATTCCTTTTTCATAGAGTAATCATTCAGTTAAGTAGAGTTATCGCGCAGCAGGCTGGCCGTAGCGCAAAAAGGTACCATAAAGTGCGGCGGGCTATCGCCTGCATAATGGGGTAAAAGGGGGGTTAAACGCAGGTTAACCCTGCTGATGCCGGACAGCGTTAGCTGTGTTGCTGCCCGCAAGGGTGTACACTGCTGCGGTTTTAAGGCTCAACGCCGCGCTGAAATTTAGATATGCCCGGGAGGCAACCGCATGAAAGAAGGCCCACTGACCGAAAAAGAGCTGCAATGGCTGGAAGATATGCTGGAAAAGTATGGCAGCGAAGCGTCGATTCTCGATGTCTCCGAACTCGATGGTCTGCTGACGGCGATCCTCTCCGGTCCCGTAACCGTGGAACCCAGCCAGTGGCTGGTGGCCCTGTGGGGTGGCGAGAAACAGATTCCGAAATGGAGCAACGAGCGCGAAATGACGCGCTTTATGTCGCTTTGCTTCCAGCATATGAATGACGTGGCAGACCGCTTAGCGGAATTCCCGGAGCAGTTCGAACCGCTGTTTGGCATCCGTGAGATGGAAGGACTGGAGTTTACCGTGGTGGAAGAGTGGTGCTTCGGCTATATGCGTGGCGTCGCACTGACCGACTGGTCGGCGCTGCCCGCGGATCTTCAGCCTGCGCTGGACGCTATCGCCCTGCATGGCACCGAAGAGAACCTCGAAAAGCTCGACGCCATGACACCGGAAGAGATGGAAGCCAGCATCGAAGCTATCCGCCCCGCTGCGCTGGCGCTGCACGATCACTGGATCTCGCAGCCCGAGGCGGTGCCGGTGCCGCAACAGCCGGTGACCGTCGATAAGCAGCCCGGCCGCAACGATCCCTGCCCGTGCGGCAGCGGCAAAAAATATAAGCAGTGCTGTCTGCATTGATCGAACGGAGTGCGTTCTGATCGGCCGGGTGGGGTGCTGCCCGGCAGATTTAATCTGCCGATCGCCAGCGATCTGACCGCTGTCACCCCGCCCGCCCCCGCAATCCTGTAGAGTGGTCACGACTTGAACAGCTTCACGCTTATCGCTAAGGTAAGCGCGATTTTACCTGCCAGGAAACGCCATGATTACCCTCGCGCTGATTGACGATCACCTTATCGTCCGTTCCGGTTTTGCCCAGTTGCTCGCCCTGGAACCTGATTTTCAGGTGGTGGCGGAGTTCGGCTCCGGCCGTGAGGCGCTGGCAGGGTTACCGGGCCGGGGCGTCCAGGTCTGCATCTGCGATATTTCCATGCCGGATCTCTCCGGGCTGGCGTTACTGAGCCAGCTTCCGGCGGGGCTCGCCACGATCATGCTCTCTGTACACGACAGCCCGGCACTGGTTGAACAGGCGCTGAATGCCGGTGCGCGTGGCTTTCTCTCCAAACGCTGTCGCCCCGATGAGCTGATCGCGGCGGTGCGCACCGTCTCCACCGGTGGCTGTTATCTGACGCCAGAGATTGCGGTTAAACTGGCCGCCGGACGTCAGGATCCGCTGACCCGTCGCGAACGTGAGGTCGCAGAGAGGCTCTCTCAGGGCATGGCGGTCAAAGAGATTGCGGCTGAACTCGGCCTGTCACCAAAAACCGTGCATGTCCATCGCGCCAACCTGATGGAGAAGCTCAGCGTCAGCAACGATGTGGAGCTGGCGCGCCGCATGTTTGATGGCTGGCAATGAGCCCTCTCTTCTCCCGGCTGATCTCAGTGGTCGCCAGCTTCTTCCTCTTCTCGGCAGCCTGGTTCTGCCTGTGGAGTATCAGCCTGCACCTGGTTGAACGCCCGGAGCTGGCGGTGCTGCTCTTCCCGTTTGGCCTGCGTCTGGGGCTGATGCTGCAATGCCCGCGCAGTTACTGGCCGGTGCTGCTGGCGGCTGAGTGGGTCATGCTGCTCTGGCTGGCGAAGGCCGTTTCCCTGGCGCATCTGCCGCTGTTGATGGCGGGCGGCGTGCTGACGCTGCTGCCGGTGGCGCTGATCTCCCGTTTCCGCCACCAGCGTGACTGGCGCACGCTGCTGAGTCAGGGCGCGGCGCTGATCGCCGCAGCGCTGCTGCAGTCTCTGCCCTGGGCCGGTCAGGCGGAGATGCTCAACACCCTGCTGCTGACGCTGACCGGCGGCCTGACGCTGGCCCCGACCTGCCTGGTCTTCTGGCACTACCTCACCCGAACCCGCTGGCAGCCGCTGGGCCCGTCGCTGATTTCGCAGCCGGTCAACTGGCGCGCCCGGCATCTTGTCTGGTATCTGCTGCTGTTTGTCATCAGCCTCTGGTTGCAGCTTGGCCTGCCTGCGGAGCTGTCACGCTTTACCCCTTTCTGTCTGGCGCTGCCCATCATTGCGCTGGCCTGGCACTACGGCTGGCAGGGCGCACTGATCGCCACGCTGATGAATGCCATCGCGCTGATCGCCAGCCAGACCTGGCATGATCATCCCGTCGATCTGCTGCTCTCCCTGCTGGCCCAGAGCCTGACCGGGCTGCTGCTGGGTGCCGGTATCCAGCGGCTGCGCGAACTGAACCACTCCCTGCAGAGTGAGCTGGCGCGCAACCGGCGCCTGGCGGAACGCCTGGTGGAGACGGAGGAGAGCGTGCGTCAGGAAGTGGCGCGTGAACTGCACGATGATATCGGGCAGACGATCACGGCGATCCGCACACAGGCGGGCATTGTGCAGCGCGTGGCGCCGGACAACAGCCGGGTGATCCAGAGTGGCGTCCACATTGAACAACTTTCGCTGGGCGTTTATGACGCGGTGCGGCGACTGCTGGGGCGTCTGCGGCCGCGGCAGCTGGATGACCTTTCGCTGGAGCAGGCGATCCGTTCTCTTATGCGGGAGATGGAGCTGGAAGATGCCGGCATCGTCAGTCATCTTCACTGGCGCATTGATGAGACGCTGCTGAGTGAAGCGCAGCGCGTCACGCTGTTTCGCATCTGCCAGGAGGCGCTGAACAACGTTGTTAAACATGCCAGCGCCAGCGCCGTGATACTCAAAGGCTGGCAGCAGGATGATCGCCTGCTGCTGGTGATTGAAGATGATGGCTGCGGTCTGCCGCCAGGCTCCGGTCAGCAGCGTTTTGGGCTGGTCGGGATGCGCGAACGCGTCACCGCGCTGGGCGGGTCGCTGACCCTCTCCTGCACCCATGGAACCCGCGTCAGCGTCCACCTGCCGCTGCGGGCTGTCTGAGGAACTGCCGTGTTTACCTTTCTGAAAACGCCTCCTGACGCGGCGCCGCTGCAGGATAAACGTGAGATTGACAGCCGCTATCGCTACTGGCGCCGCCACATCATGGCGACCATCTGGATCGGCTATGCGCTGTTCTACTTTACCCGCAAGAGCTTCAACGCGGCAGCCCCGGAAGTGATCGCCAGCGGTGTCATGCTGCGAACCGATATCGGCCTGCTGGCGACGCTGTTTTACATCACCTATGGCCTGTCGAAGTTTTTCTCCGGCATCGTCAGCGACCGCTCGGATGCGCGCTACTTTATGGGGCTGGGCCTGATCGCCACGGGCGTGGTCAATATCCTGTTTGGCTTCTCCACCTCGCTGTGGGCCTTTGCGCTGCTCTGGACCCTCAACGCCTTTTTCCAGGGCTGGGGAGCGCCGGTCTGCGCCCGCCTGCTCACCAGCTGGTATTCGCGTAACGAACGGGGCGGCTGGTGGGCACTCTGGAATACCGCTCACAACGTGGGCGGCGCGCTCATCCCGATCATTATCGGCGCGGTGGCGCTGCAGTATGGCTGGCGAACCGGGATGATGATTGCGGGCAGTCTGGCGATCCTTGCCGGGCTGTTTCTCTGCTGGCGTCTGCGCGACCGGCCTCAGACCGTGGGCCTGCCTGCCGTGGGCGACTGGCGACAGGATGAGATGGAGATGGCGCAGCAGCAGGAAGGTGCGGGCCTGAGCCGCCAGGCGATCCTGACGCGCTACGTGCTGCTCAACCCCTACATCTGGCTGCTGTCACTCTGCTACGTGCTGGTCTATGTCGTCCGTGCCGCGCTTAATGACTGGGGCAACCTCTACATTTCGGAGACGCTGGGCGTCGACCTGGTGACGGCGAACTCCGCCATTACGCTGTTCGAACTGGGCGGCGTGATGGGCGCACTGGTGGCCGGCTGGGGATCGGACAGGCTGTTTAACGGCAATCGCGGCCCGATGAACCTGATTTTCGCTGCCGGCATTCTGCTTTCCGTGGGTTCACTCTGGCTGATGCCCTTTACCAGCTATGTGATGCAGGCAGCCTGCTTCTTCACGACCGGATTCTTTGTCTTCGGCCCGCAGATGCTGATCGGCATGGCGGCGGCGGAGTGTTCACACAAAGACGCGGCGGGTGCGGCAACCGGCTTTGTCGGCCTGTTTGCCTACCTTGGCGCGTCGCTCTCCGGCTGGCCGCTGGCGTGGGTGATCGACATCTGGCACTGGAGCGGCTTCTTTGCGGTGATTGCCACGGCTGCGGGGATCTCTGCCCTGCTGCTGCTGCCGTTTCTGAATGCGCAGGCGCCGCGTCCCCAGCCTGAAGCGTGATACGCCTCTCTTTTTTGCCCTGAGTCGGGCAAAACTAAGACATTTTCCTGGTTTCGCCTGGACGCTGTCTGAGGCCGGTCTGGTCAGCGGTTTTTACAATGCCAGCCATTCGCTGCCGATGGCAGTTTTCCAACCAGGAGAATCCCCTTCCATGCTGGCCTTCCTCAAACAGGTGCGCAGACCCACGCTGGATCTGCCAATCGAACTGCGGCGCAAGATGTGGTTCAAGCCCTTTATGCAGTCCTATCTGGTGGTCTTTATCGGCTACCTGACCATGTATCTGATCCGCAAAAACTTCAATATCGCGCAGAACGATATGATCACCACCTACGGGCTGAGCATGACCCAGCTGGGGATGATTGGTCTGGGCTTTTCCATCACCTATGGCGTCGGGAAAACCCTGGTCTCCTATTATGCGGACGGTAAAAACACCAAGCAGTTTCTGCCGTTTATGCTGATCCTTTCGGCCATCTGTATGCTGGGGTTCAGCGCCAGCATGGGCAGCGGTTCGATCAGCCTGTTCCTGATGATCGCGTTTTACGCCCTGAGCGGCTTCTTCCAGAGCACCGGCGGCTCCTGTAGCTACTCCACCATCACCAAATGGACACCGCGCCGTAAGCGAGGCTCCTACCTTGGCATGTGGAACATCTCTCACAACCTTGGCGGAGCCGGTGCCGCGGGCGTCGCGCTGTTTGGTGCCAATGTGCTGTTCGACGGTCACGTGGTCGGAATGTTTATCTTCCCGTCGATCATCGCGCTGATTGTCGGCTTTATCGGCCTGCGCTACGGCAGCGACTCGCCGGAGTCCTATGGTCTGGGCAAAGCCGAAGAGCTGTTCGGCGAGGAGCTGAGCGAAGAGGATAAAGAGGCCGAAGATGAGTCGATGACCAAATGGCAGATCTTTGTTGAATACGTACTGAAGAATAAGGTGATCTGGCTGCTCTGCTTCGCCAACATCTTCCTCTATGTGGTGCGCATCGGTATCGATCAGTGGTCAACGGTTTATGCTTTTCAGGAGCTGAAGCTCTCAAAAGAGATCGCGATTCAGGGCTTTACCCTGTTTGAAGCGGGTGCGCTGGTGGGGACGCTGCTGTGGGGCTGGTTATCCGATCTGGCCAATGGCCGTCGTGCGCTGGTGGCCTGCGTCGCGTTAGCGCTGATTATCGCCACGCTGGGGATCTATCAGCATGCCAGCAACCAGTATGTCTATCTGGCTTCGCTGTTTGCGCTGGGCTTTCTGGTGTTTGGCCCGCAGTTACTGATCGGCGTGGCCGCCGTGGGCTTCGTCCCGAAAAAAGCGATTAGCGCCGCCGACGGTATTAAAGGCACCTTCGCCTACCTGATTGGCGACAGCTTTGCCAAGCTGGGCCTGGGCATGATCGCAGACGGCACCCCGATCTTCGGCCTGACCGGCTGGGCAGGCACCTTTGCCGCACTGGATACCGCCGCTATCGCCTGTATCTGTCTGATGGCGATGGTCGCCGTGATGGAGGAGCGCAAGATTCGCCGCGAGAAGCGACTGCAGCGGCTGAAGATGGCGTAAAGATGTTATCGGGCCCGGCGGATGCCGGGCTTTTTCGGCGTTCGTGCACAGCGTTTAAATAGTGACAATAACCGGTCAGTGAGCAGTCATATAAACTTCTCTCACGAGTCTGCTTTATTTTGTCATCCGCTAAAAAATAAAGCTTCAGCCATGACCCCCTGCATACCACCAGCAGCAACCTGACATCTTTAGTCATTGCCTCACATCGCAATCAGCCTTCTCCCTGACCGTTCATCCCGTCTCTGTTATTCCAGAACCCGCTGTCAGGTGGTCAGCCAGCCCCCCGGGTTGTGGCCATGTTTTAATATTTACAGGGTCTGGTGCCTTTGCTTAGATGATAACTCCCAAAGGCGAATAACTGATTAAGCGGAACCTGAAGATGATGAAGGCGCTGACAGAACGGCAACTGACCATTATGCGACAGCTTATTTCTCATAACAGTTATGTGAGCCTGCGCGCTATTTCAGAAAAAACAGCCATCACGCCAAGAACGTTACGCCGCGACATTGCCGATATTAATGAAAAACTCGCAGACCAGGGGATCACACTGAGCGGTAAAAGTGGGAGAGGCATCACAATTAAATTTGCTGACGCCACATCCGAAATAGCGGCCCGACGGATTTTTTCTGCGGAGGTGGATGATTTCAGTAGTAACGTCAGGATGCTGAAAATAGCCTCCGATCTGTTAATGCTGTCACCCCGAAGTTCGTCAATCAGTGAGCTGGCCGATAAATATTTTATCAGCCGCGCATCAATAGTGAATGATTTAAAAACATTAGACGCCTGGTTACATCAATTTAATTTAACGTTATTAAAAAGTCGTACCGGCACCAGCATCAAAGGCAGCGACCAGAATATTCGCCTGGCGATGAAAGCGCTGGTCTTAAAATCGATCTACAACCGTCAGGACATGATGGAGAGCCGCCTGGATGAAAGCACGCTGCAGGAGCTTTCAGAGAAGTTTGGTCAGCAGGCTGTCCATTTCACCCTGCAGCTCATCAATTTTATTGAACAGCAGCTGCACTATACGATAAGCGATCCTTACTACATTAATCTGTTCACCCACGTTCTGGTGCTGATTCACCGCAGCCACTCGCCGATGCACAGCCCGGACGCCCGCGCCGTGGTCATGAACCGGGTCAGCGACCCGCACGCCTGGCAGGTTTCACTGGCGGTCATAGAGCGCATCGAGACGGCTTACAACACGCTACTGGTCGCAGAGGAGGCGCACTCCATCTATCAGTACCTGGTGTCGTCAGGTAAGGCGGGCGGCGATGCCGATCAGCACGATGACACGCTGATTTCAGAACGGGAAACCCGCTTTGCCGCGGCGCTGATCGACCGGGTGGCGCAGCGGATCAACATCGCCATCACCACCGATCCGAAGCTGCAGGCTTCGCTGACTTCACACATCAAGCCGATGCTGAACCGCCTCAGATATCACATCCGGATTAAAAATCCACTGCTGCACGATATCCAGACCGAACTGGGCACCGTGTTCGCCGCCGTCAAAGCGGTGATCCGGGAGCTGACGCAGGAGTATCAGCTGGATGAAATCAGTGACGATGAGGTGGCCTATCTGACCGTGCATATTCAGGCGGCCATCGAAAACAGCATTAAGGTAAAGCGGGTGCTGCTGGTCTGCTCCAGCGGCCTGGGTACCTCGCAGCTGCTTTACGGACGGATCCTGCGCGCCTTTCCTGACTGGCAGATTATCGACATTGTGCCCGGTAAAAATATCGCGGACTCCCTGAAGCGACAGGCATGCGACGTGGTGATCTCGACTATCCGGCTGGAACCGCTGGAAAAGCCGGTGGTGTATGTCTCCGCTCTCTTTTCGGCGAAAGATATCGCCAGGGTTACCGAATGTCTGGTATCGAACTCAATTAATTAATGATGGAGAAATAAAATGACGACAGCCGTGGCGATTAATGAAGTGCTTAAAGAAGAGTGCATTATTCTCGATGTCGATTGCCAGACCAAAGAGCAGATTATTTCTCAGCTGACCGACCTGCTCTGCCAGACCGGGGCGGTCACGGATAAAGCCGCTTTTCTGAAAGATGTTTATCTGCGCGAGGAGTTAGGCTCAACCGGATTTGAAAACCATATTGCCATTCCGCACGGTAAATCGGCTGCTGTCGTTAAAACCCGGATTGCCGTCGGACGCCTGCGCCAGGATATTCCCTGGGAGACCATCGACGGCACCCGGGTGCGGCTGGTGATCCTCTTCGCGGTTAAAGAGTCCGATAAAGATGTCGGCCATATAAAAATGCTCGCCAGAATATCCATTGCCCTCGGTGATGAAGAGGTGGTTGAACAATTACTGAATACAGAACATCGCGAAGAGATGTTTCATTTACTCCTGTCCCGCTCGGGAGCCTGAATAACAGGGAGAACGTGACAAAATAAAACAGTAAGGAGGTTTGCAGACAGTCGCCATCCATCAGTCGTTAAAAAGATAAAAATAAAATCGTTTCCTTTTACCGGAGAACGTTTATGAACATTATTGCCATTACCGCCTGTCCTACAGGTGTTGCCCACACCTACCTTGCCGAAAGTAATTTAAAAAAAGCGGCGAAAAAACTGGGGCTGAATGTATTAGTGGAAACCCAGGGTGCCATAGAAAGCGAATATATTCTCAGCGACGACGATATTCATCAGGCTGACGTGGTGTTGATTGCCGCAGATAAAAAAGTCGAGATGGCACGCTTTCAGCATAAAAACGTGATTGAAGTGCCCGTCACCCGTGCGGCGAAAGATGCGGAAGGTCTGTTAAGCGCCATCGTCAACGGCGAGCTGGCACCCAAGCTGGTCGAATCTGCGTCACCGACCGGCGCTGCTGAACCCGCTTCCGCGGCCAGAGAGGCGTCGGCTTCCCGCTCCTGGGCGTCGGAGATTTATGTCCACCTCATCACCGGTGTGAACCTGATGATCCCGTTTGTGGTGGCGGGCGGCATTCTGATCGCGCTGAGTTTTTCCTTCGGGATTACGGCGGCCACACCAGGGGACGCACATTTCAGCCCGATAGCGAAGATGCTTTCTGACATCGGCGGCGGCTCCGCCTTTGCCCTGATGCTGCCGATTCTTGCGCTGGGCATCAGCCAGTCGATCAGCGGTAAAGCGGGCATCGTGGCGGGGGCCGTGGGCGGGATGATGGCGATCCACACCGGCTCCGGCTTTCTCGGTGCGCTGATTGCCGGCTTCCTGGCGGGCTACATCACGCTGCTCATCAACAACCATATCCACCTGCCCAAAGCGGTCGCCGGGCTGAAGCCCATTTTAATCGTGCCGCTGCTGAGCGTGCTGCTGACCGGCGCACTGATGGTGCTGCTGATTGGTGAGCCGATCAAGATGCTGCTCGGCTGGCTGACCGCCTTCCTCAGTTCGCTGGGTAACACCAATGCGGCCATTCTGGGCCTGCTGTTCGGCATGATGGTGGCCTTTGATATGGGCGGCCCGCTGAACAAAACCGTCTGTATGTTTGCGATTGGCCTGATGTCGAGCGGCATTTATGGCCCGATTGCAGCCTGTATGGCGGCGGGCATGGTGCCGCCGCTGGGTATCGCACTGGCGACTACCCTCTTCCGCCGCAAGTTTACCGAGCAGGAGCGGGAAACCGGCAAGGTAACTTACATCCTCGGCCTCTCCTTCATTACCGAAGGCGCGATCCCGTACGCGGTCGCCGATCCGCTGCGCGTCATCCCGGCGATTGTCGCGGGCTCCGGCTTAGCGGGCGCGCTGTCGATGATGCTGGGCTGCGCGTCCCGCGCTCCGCATGGCGGCATCTTCGTCATCTTCATTCCTAACGTGATCAGCAACGTCATGGG
This sequence comes from Pantoea sp. ARC270, assembly GCF_003236725.1. Taxonomy (NCBI): domain Bacteria; kingdom Pseudomonadati; phylum Pseudomonadota; class Gammaproteobacteria; order Enterobacterales; family Erwiniaceae; genus Pantoea; species Pantoea sp. ARC270. The sequence continues at coordinate 87,309 of NZ_PUGA01000006.1, read as the reverse complement.
TTATCTGTTTGCGATTGCCGCAGGCAGTCTGCTGACGGCGCTGATCCTGTTGTTCCTGAAAAAAGATATCTCTCTTCCTGCAAAACAAGGATAAAACCTATGCTTTACAACATGAAAGACCTGCTCAGCGTGGCCCGGCAGCATCAGTTTGGCGTGGGCGCGTTTAACATCGCCAGCGCTGAGTTTGGACGCGTGGCGGTTGAGACGGCCGAGCGACTGGATTCACCGCTGATTCTGGAGATCCACCCTGATGAGATGGCGTTTACCGGCCCGGAGTTCATCGGCTATCTGCGGACGCTGGCGATTCAGGCGCGGGTGCCGGTGGTGATCCATCTGGACCATGGCCGCACGCTCGAAGAGGTGATGAAAGCGATTTACGCCGGTTTTACCTCGGTGATGATGGATGCCTCCTCTCACCCTTTTGAGCAGAACATTGCGCTGACGAAGAAGATTGTGGAGATCGCCCACGCAGTGAATGTCTCCGTGGAAGCGGAGCTGGGCACCATCGGGGTGGCAGAAGGGAGCGGCGAAGGCGGCAGTAATGAGATTCTCTATACCGATCCGCAGCAGGCTGAGACCTTTGTGCGCGAGACCGGCACCGACACGCTGGCAGTCGCTATCGGCACCTCGCACGGCCTCTACCCTAAAGGCAAGCAGCCGAAGCTGGATATCGAGCGTCTGCAGCAGATCAGGAAGGTGGTGGATATCCCGCTGGTGCTGCATGGCGGTTCGGGTAATAAAAACAGCGAGGTGGCGGAGTCGATTCGTTATGGCGTCGGTAAGATCAACATCTCCAGCGATATGAAGAAGGCGTTTTTTGTGGCGCTGGAGCAGGAGCTGAAACAGGGCGGACACGAACCCAATGCGCTGTTTGTAAAACCGATGCAGGCGGCGGGTGAAGTGATCGCGGCGAAGATGGCGCTGTTTAGTTCGGTGGGGAAAGCGGCACTCTACCGGTAAGGAGTTGTGTGGTGGATGGCTGGGATGAGGTTTAGTTACTCTGCGGCTGAGACGTCAGCGGGCGGCGCTGAAAGAATAGCGCAGCGTTTATCCAGTAGCGACTCAACAGAAGCCCGATTGCCTTTATCCCAGCCGCGCCGGGTCGTTAGCAGGATAAACCCTTTTTCTCCCGAGAACGTCGTCGGGATGAGCGCCACGCCAGACTCCGCCAGCTGCGGCGAGGAGAGATGGAAATGGCGTGCCACGGAGGAGACAGGATAGATCCCCATCGCCGTCGGCTGCATGACGCGACGGGCATAGTAGGTGTGATTCAGCAAACGATCGGGTAAGGGTCGCCAGTCATCATGAATAAAGGGGCGCTCGGCCTGAAGCTGACGATAGACATCTTCCCGCAGGCAGGTCAGATGAATATGCAGTTGATTCTGGCTGCGGCCATAAGCGGAATTGAGCGCCATGCCGAGCCGATCTTCAGGCACAGTAGCACCATAGGCCGCCATCAGACGATAACGCATTAACCAGGCGTAGCCGAAATAATCGGGACGCCTGGGGCGAGATAGCGCGATGCTCTCGATGCCTGACATCGCCACCGTGGGCACCAGAATAAAGTGCAGCCTGTGGCGGGGATTCTGGATGATGCTGTAGCCCTGAGTGGTGTCCTGCGGCAGATAGATTTGCTGGCAGGGTGCCGGATCGCGACGGTAGTGATAGTTATTCATGCAGAGGTCATGCGTGACCGTCCACAGCGCATCAGAGCGGGCGCATCCTGTGAGCAGCAGCGCGATGACCAGCGACAGAGGCCGGCATCGCCACAACAATTTTTTGTTCAGGCGTCTCAATTATTCAGAACCCTGGTCAGCTCAATCTCACGGGTTATGGGGTTGAAGTAAAGATAGAACAGATCCCCATCCAGCTGATCGGGCTTCGCCCATATTTCCTTCTCCCCCAGACTGCGTTTTTGCTTCACGTATCCCAGCTTTTCGAGATAAGCGTGGAGCGCAGCCATATCTGTTGCCCCTTATTCTTTTGGATAAGAAAATTCAGCGGTGACTAAATGCGACCCTGATTTATCAGACTGAACATCATAAGCGAAGTAGTAATGTTCTCCCGCTGTGAACTTAAAGCCGAATAGAGGCAGGCACTCACCTTTTGGAACATAAACAGGCTTTTCATCAAAAATCTTATGGAGGGAGTCGCTTTTTTCGCTGTTGATTTGAATGGCAGTGATCCTTTCCTGTGGCACCAGTGGCGACACCACACAAACCTGATTATCTTTTAGAAATGCCGTCGCAGATTCACGCTCCACCATTCGATCGCCCGGCCCGGGGCATCCCGTTAAGAGAAATATAGCTCCCAGCCACATTCTTTTTTTCATGTTTACCGCTCCTTCCCTGTTACGATTTTCTGATAAAGCGAGATGTTGCTACATGAGCCCAGTTCATGGATGAAAATAAAGTTATTCGTGAGAAAACAGTATGCTGGTTACCATAATGGTTTTAGTCATCAGAAAAATCATCTCTTATTAACTCTCTTCTCAATCACTCTGACGATGATCTGATAACCGATGAGCGTTACCACTGTACAGATGACTAATAGCGCCTGACCTGCCCCCAGTATTAGATACAACCTTCAGTTAGTAATGTCGGTTGGTTTTTCTTCTTGTTTCCCGTTTCGCCAGCATGCTGCAAATTCAGACGGCGTCTGGTAATTCAGCGATGAATGCGGTCTGGACTCGTTATAGTCCTGCCGCCAGTCATTAATGATTTTCCGGGCATGTAGAATATCGCTGAACCAGTGCTCATTCAGGCATTCATCCCGGAAGCGGCCATTGAAACTCTCAATAAATCCGTTCTGCGTTGGCTTGCCCGGCTGGATTAAGCGCAACTCAACACCATGTTCAAAGGCCCATTGATCGAGCGCACGGCAGGTAAACTCCGGGCCCTGATCGGTTCTTATCGTTGCCGGATAGCCACGAAACAGCGCTATGCCGTCCAGAATACGCACGACCTGAACGCCTGAAATACCGAAAGCGGCGGTGATCGTCAGGCACTCCTTCGTGAAATCATCCACGCAGGTCAGACACTTAATCCGGCGGCCGCTGGCAAGTGCATCCATGACAAAATCCATCGACCATGTCAGGTTCGGCGCATCCGGGCGGAGAAGCGGAAGCCGCTCAGTCGCCAGACCCTTACGGCGTCGCCTGCGTTTTACACCCAGCTCGTTAAGGTGATAGATGCGGTAAACCCGCTTGTGGTTGACGTGAAGGCCCTCCCGACGCAACAACTGCCAGATGCGCCGGTAACCAAACCGGCGACGTTCAAGAGCCAGCTCTGTGATGCGCAGAGACAGCTGTGCGTCAGCAGCCGGACGCTGAGCTGAATAACGGCAGGTTGAAAGAGAGAAACCTGCCAGCCTGCAGGCCCGCCGTTGCGACAGACCTGCGGCCTCACACATGACTTCCACGGCTTCCCGCTTCTGGTCTGTCGTCAGAACTTTCGGCCAAGAGCCACCTGAAGCGCCTCCTTATCCAGCATGGCTTCTGCAGGCAGCTTCTTAAGGCGGGCGTTCTCTTCCTCAAGCGACTTCAGGTGCTTAACCTCGGGCACCTCCATACCGCCATACTTCTTGCGCCAGGTGTAAAAAGTGGCGTCAGAAATGGCGTGCTTACGGCAGAGTTCCCGGGCCGAAACCCCGGCTTCAGCCTCGCGGAGAATACTGATGATCTGTTCATCGGAAAATCGCTTCTTCATGGGGATGTCCTCATGTGGCTTATGAAGACATTACTAACATCGTGGTGTAATAATCAACGGGGAGCAGGTCAACATGGCCGATGCGTGACTGGCAGTGCGTCATGTGCAGCGTAGATTTTCGCAGTGAGAAAAAATGCCCGGTGTGTAAGACGGGGTCTACTTTCGGAAGTGGGATGTACTGAAGGATTAGCCCCCTAAAATTCTACATGTTAGCGCCATATCAAGCGATGTTGGATAAGCTCACATCGATACAAAAAATTATATGTTCATTATCATTCCTTGATTCAATAATGTCATGCAACGATGGGTATGAAAAAATGCTTCATAGGGAGCGGACATGAGGACATCAAAAAAAGAGCTGCTGGAAATTTCTTCCTATTTATCAAGATATGGTAAAGAAAAACCGCTAAGTGACTTTACCCAGCAGCCATTGGAGCCACAATCATGACGATTAAGCAGCCCGTCGAGGTCTGCATGATGGATTTTGCCACTTTGTGCGCCAATGGAGCAACTTTACAGCTCGACCACTACCAACGACCCTATGTTTGGGATAGACACAAGGTCAATCAGTTGCTAGAGGATTTGGACGAGTTCAGGCACAGCGGCAATGGGCAGAAAGTCTATTATCTAGGTACCCTATTGCTGCATCGGAATGACGAAAAAAAAGCCCGCTATGTGATCGATGGCCAACAGCGCCTCAGTACCCTAGCAGTGCTGTATCATACTTTGCACAATGAATTACCCAAAGGGTTAGAATTTCATTATCGCTCTCCCATCTCAGCTCGTAATTTGCGAGTAGCACGCAAGCTAATGAGCGAACATCGTGAATCAGCTCTAGAGCCATCCATTGTTGAGCAATTGTGTTTTACGGTGATCACAGTTGAGCGCGAAGATCTCGCTTTTACCTTTTTTGATACTCAGAATTTTCGCGGAGTACCACTTAAAGCGACTGATTTGCTCAAAGCTTATCACCTGCGGGCTGTGAACGGACCCAACGTACGGCATGTAGAGTCATTGCAGCAAATCTGTGCTCGGCGTTGGGAGCATGTTCAAATGGCAGGCCCTAGGCGGCAGGATTGTGAACAGCAAGATTTTGCACCCGAGCTGTTTCAGTACTATTTGTGGCGTGCCCGCAATTGGCGGGGTAACAAGAAAATGGAGCGTGAAGATCACGATAGTCTGCTGGAAGCCTTTCAACAACAGAGTGTTGGTGGTGGTGAGATTGATGAGATCCCGCTCTACCCGGGTTATCACAATCAATTTGCCAATTCCCTTAAATTGCAAAGTAGCGATGACTATCGCTTGGCATTGAACCCTTTACAAATTAGTGGAAGTGCGGCGAATTTACCATTTACCTTGCGCCAGCCCATTCATAAGGGCATCTGTTTTTTCCTTTACGCTCAAAAATATGCCTCTTTACTTGATGCACTTTTATACCAACAGAATACCTGCCACGAATTAGAGGCATTCCGAGAGTTTTATCGGCGTGTGGTACGTGCTAATGCCTATTACTTGCAGGAGCTCTTTAACTTGGCCCTTCTGATGTATGTCGACCGTTTTGGTTATCAACATCTATTAGCCTTTGCAGTGGGTTTGGAACTGGTGTTGGGGGGATTACGGTTGGAGAAAAGTTATATCTTTAAAGAATCACCACTCAAGTACTTACGTGACGCTCCTTACAATCTGCTTGATGAGATATGTGGAGCCTATCGCCCACAAGAGGTGATGGCATTCTTGCGTTCTGAAATCGAACGTAGTAAGGGATACGGGAATGCTGTTTCCATCGTCCTCTCTAAAGGCGTTCAGGGGCGTTACCTTAATGCGTTGCTGGATTATTTCAATCTTGATGGTATCCCTGAGGGTGACAGTTGGGTACTTAAAGGTTGGCTAGGGATGGAAAAGTAGATGCAATATGAATCAAAATTAATGACACTGTCTCAACTCATTGATGAAAAACGACTTTTCAACATTCCTATCTATCAACGCCTCTATGTATGGGGTAGTGACCAGATCAAAGTATTACTTGATGATCTAGTCTCCGCCTGTAATGCCGACAAGGATGTATTTTACTTGGGTAGTACGCTGGTTATTGAGCAAGGAAGGACAGAATCTGGGCACCCCTTATTGGATCTGATTGATGGTCAGCAACGTTTTACCACCTTGTGGTTGCTTAGCGTAGTAATCGAGCGACTGCTCTCATCATCGAAAAACAGTGAGCGAAGCCAAAATCCCCTTTCCTGTTTTCTCTATGCCCAGTTGGGAAATAGTCGTGAGCCGCGGATTCGGTTTGCCATTCGCCCTGAGGTAAGCCATTTTTTTGCAGCCTTACTTGATGGCCGAACTGCATCTGATGAGCAAAAGGCCGCTGCGTTGAGTTATGCGATGCAGGTCATGGAGGGTTACTTCACCCATAGAACGGATGACACCCACCGGATTGATCTTGTCAAATTGGGTACGTTCATCCGTGATCGGGTTCAACTGGTATTGACCCTGGTACCGGCCAACACGGACCTTAACAAGTTGTTTGAGGTCATCAACAATCGCGGTGTGCAGCTGCAGCACCATGAAATCTTGAAAGCTCGCTTGCTGGCGTTACTGCCAGATAGCGCTGAGCGCGAAGCCTATGGCCAGATGTGGGATGCCTGCTCATTTATGGGGGCCTATGTCGAAAAGAACCTACGTACCGTTAAAGGAATAAAGCTGATCCCGCTTTATAATGTCGAGGATGCTAAACGAGACCGGGAGATGCTCTCTGATCCCTTGGTTATACGTGACGTACTGCTGGAATTAGGTACACAGCAAGACCTCAGACACCACTCATTAGACGATATCCTCAATGATGAGACACTCCTGACGGAGCCATCTAACAATGCTTCTGAAAATAACGAGGCCTATGAAGCCGATGATGTACGCAGTATTATCGGCTTTTCCATGCTCTTACAGCATGTTTTACGCCTTTTTCTGTTACATCAGCAACGCGATGATATCAGCAAAATCCTAGACAAAGAGCTGTTACAGATCTTCCAGACTCATTGGCTAGCGGGGCTAGCCCAGTGTGAGAAATCAGAACAAGCCAATCAGATACGTCGCTTTATCGAGTTGTTGTGGCGTTGCCGCTATCTGTTTGACAAACATATCATCAAATGGATTAGCGATGATGCTAATGAAGAAAGTCATGGTATTCGTCGCCTCCGAGTGAATGAAAATCGGAACGGTTACCAAAGCCTTATTCGCGCTAGCCGTGATGCCGATAGCGGGTTTGCTATGTTACAAAGCATGCTCTATCACTCACAGCAATTGACCACCCATTACTGGCTAACTCCCCTGCTTAGTTACCTACTAAACCATGGCGGTGAAGGTGCCCACCGATACCTGCAATATCTGGACAATCACTTGCTTTGCAGTGGCAGTGAACAACCACTGATCGAACGAACCCGTGCGTTTGTGTTAACTCCATGGTGCGATAGCTATCCGATCCGCGATATGCAGGCAGTGCTGAGAGCTGATGAGGGAATCGGATTTTCTCACTACTGGTTTTACAAGCTGGAATATATTCTTTGGGAGCATTACCGCTTTCAAAAAGGGAGTGCCTGGCAGGCATTCCGAATGACGGCCAGAAATTCAGTGGAGCATGTTTCCCCACAGCAGCCTGAGCATTTTGATTCCAACCGAGTGAGCTCTGAAATACTGGACTGTTTTGGTAATTTAGGGCTAGTTTCACGCAGTATCAACTCAGAGTACGGCAACAAACCCTATGTTGAAAAACGGGCTCGTTTCATTGAGCGTAACCAGAGCAGGGTGGACTCACTCAAATTAGCACTTATTTATGAAAATGAGCAGTGGAATGACGTGCTAGCATTGGCTCATCAGCAACAAATGCTTGAGGAATATAACGCATATTTTTCTGAGGTGGAGCTCGGGAAATAGCCTTCAGTAGAAATCCTGGACTGCCCCCACGCCCGCAGACAAGTTCTGTCCTCACGACGAGGCCTGTTCGAAGGCCTCCGGACTGACGCCTGCAAGGTGGCTGTGGCGGCGCATCCGGTTGTAGAAGACTTCAATGTAATCGAAGATGTCGGCGCGGGCCAGGTCGCGGGTTTTGTAGATCCGCTTTCTGATGCGTTCTTTTTTCAGCGAGCTGAAGAACGATTGTGCTACCGCATTATCCCAACAGTTGCCACGTCGGCTCATACTCGGTGCCAGATTGCTGGCCCGGCAGAAGCGCTGCCAGTCGTCGCTGCCGTACTGACTGCCCTGATCTGAGTGCACGATGACCTCGCTTTCCGGTTTTCGGCGCCACACCGCCATCATCAGTGCATCCAGTGCCAGTTCGCGTGAAAGCGTGGGTTTCATCGACCAGCCCACCACATTACGGGCAAAGAGATCGATAACCACCGCCAGATAGAGCCAGCCCTGCCAGGTGCGGATGTAGGTGATATCGATCACCCAGACCTGATTGGGTTTTACCACGGTAAATTCCCGCTGCACGCGATTGGGCGCTACCACTGACGGACGGCCTGCGATACGGCGTGGTGTTTTATAGCCACGAACGACTTTGATTCGGTTCAGTTGCATGATGCGTCCTACCCGATTCTTACCGCAACTTTCACCGATTTCTTGTAAATCGCCATGAACCCGACGATAACCATACACGCCACCGCTCAGTGCAATTGAATCGCGAATAAGCGTCAGCAGGCGCTGATTATCTTTATCTCGCACCGAGACCGGGTTGTGCAGCCACGCATAGAACCCGGCTCGTGCGACATTCAGTACCCGACACATCGTCATCACACGCCATACAGAGCGGTGCTCATTGATAAAGCGGTACTTCAGTCGGGCTCCCTTGCAAAGTACCGCGCGGCCTTTTTCAGGATATCCCGTTCTTCTTCAGTACGTTTTAGTTGCGCCCGAAGCTTGAGGATCTCGCTTTTCGCATCGAGTAAATCTCGCGCGTGTTGCTCGCTGTTATCGGGTTTTATGGCACGCAGCCATTTGTACAGGCTGTGTGCGGAAACCCCTAACCGGTCGGAAACTTCAGCAACGGAATAGCCGCGCTCAGTTATCTGCCGAACGGCTTCTTCTTTAAATTCAGGTGTAAATCGTGGTGTGCCCATAACGGCCTCCTATGCTCAAAATATAGGGCAGGATCGTCTACCCTGGCGGGGGCAGTCCAGTAGGCCAAGTACGTTCACATAAATGGGTCTAACCATCTCTAATACCAGCCTAGCTGTGCACAATGTAATCTCAACTTGCAAAATGCTATGCAAATTTAAAGATAATGGTATGCTTCTGACCAATATTGACATTAACAACAAAAGGCACAGCCATGATCCGCTGCCACCTCGCCCGAATGATGGGTGAACATAAGCTGCGTATTGCCGACGTTGCCAGAGAGACGGGACTCAGTCGTGCTACGGTAACGTTGCTCTATAAAGAGACTGCTCAAAAAGTGGATTTGGACACGATAGAAAAAATCTGTCTGTTATTTGGCTGTGGCATTGGCGATCTGCTGGAGCTTCAAGCTCACGGAATTAAAGCCGATGGAAAGGAATTAAGGGATGCAGATCACTGAGTACCACGCAAAATACTACGCCCATGAGCTCACATGCCTTCACGCGGCAGACAGTGTGGATCGGCTCTCACAGTCCCTGTTCGATGCAACGGTAGATTTGAATCCTCATCAGATTGACGCTGCACTTTTTGCTTTGCGAAACCCCTTGCAGCAAGGTGTATTACTGGCGGATGAGGTCGGTCTTGGCAAAACCATTGAAGCCGCTCTCGTCCTCTGTCAGCACTGGGCGGAACGCCGACGTCGTTTGGTGATCGTTTGCCCGGCCACATTGCGCAAACAGTGGGCGCAGGAGCTGGCTGAAAAATTTGCACTACCCAGTAGTGTGCTGGACACAGCTGCGATCAAGTCAAGCGGGGTGTCGCCAGGAACTTATCTTGCAAATACTGCAGGCAAAAAGGTAATGATTATGTCTTACCATTTTGCAGCCAAATTAGCCGACGACTTAGTGACTGTGCCTTGGGATCTCGTCGTTATTGACGAAGCCCATAAGCTAAGAAACGCCCATCGAGCAAGTAATCGCATAGGGCAAGCGCTTAAGTTGGCATTTAATGGTCGGCGCAAAGTGCTGTTAACTGCGACGCCTCTGCAAAATTCCTTGATGGAATTGTATGGCCTTTCAACGCTACTCGACGAACATTTGTTTGGCGATGAAAAGACATTTCGGAAACAGTTTATTCATGGTGAAAGCGCCACAGATGAACTGAAGCAGCGATTGGCGGGTTTTGCCAAGCGCACTTTACGTAGCCAAGTACTTGAGTACGTGCGCTACACCAAACGCCAAGCCGTCACTCAGCCATTTAAACCCACAGATGCGGAACAAGACCTTTATGAGCGCATCTCTGTCTTTTTGCAGCGTGAAATATCCTTTGCATTACCTAAGCGCCAGAGACACCTAACTGGCTTGATATTGCGAAAGCTCCTGGCATCAAGCCCGTATGCCATCACCGGAACTTTGCAAACCATACTCGAACGGTTGCAGAAAAAATTGATGGGTGACGATCAGTCAGATGAAGACCTGGCGACTCAGTTGATCGAGCAAGATGATTTAGAAGATGACTATATGGATGATGCTGATTTTTCCGATGCTGAAACGGACGAATCGCTATCAGAAACGATGGGAGTACCTTCAGGTTCGCCCGATGCAACCATAGAACTACAGGCTGAAATCGCAGAAATCGAGTCATTCATTCAGCAAGCTCAATCTTTAACGACTGATACCAAAGCGGAAGCGCTGCTCACTGCGCTAGATTTAGGCTTTGCCAAAATGGCAGAACACAATGGTCCGAGAAAAGCCATCATATTTACTGAATCCAAGCGCACTCAGCAGTTTTTAGCCGATTATCTCGCCAGTCATGGTTATCAGAATAAAATCGTCACCTTCAGCGGTACAAATACTGGCCCAGAAACCAATCAAATTTACCAACGCTGGTTACAGCAATATCAGGGTAGTGACCGGATTACGGGCTCCGCACAAGTTGATAAACGCACAGCGCTTATTGACGAATTTCGCGAACACGTAGAAATCATGATAGCAACCGAAGCGGCTGCTGAAGGTGTTAACCTGCAATTTTGTGCATTGCTGATCAACTACGACTTACCCTGGAACCCTCAGCGCGTCGAACAACGTATTGGTCGCTGCCATCGCTATGGGCAAAAGCATGATGTCGTTGTCATTAACTTCTTAAATACTCGCAACCAGGCCGATCAACGGGTGCTTGAACTGCTCACTGAAAAATTTCAGTTATTTTCTGGTGTTTTTGGTGCATCAGATGAAGTGTTAGGGCGAATCGAATCCGGTATTGATTTTGAAAAGCGTATCGCCCGCATTTACGATACCTGCCGTAAACCAAAAGACATTGAGTTGGCGTTTGAAGAACTTCAAAAAGAGCTAGAAGCAGATATTAACGACAAGCTCAAGCAAACCCAAAGCCAGCTTATTGAGCACTTTGATGAGGACGTTCACGACAAACTTAAAATTCAGTTGGATGCTACCCTGGCGCGTCTCGACAAAGTTAGCCGTTGGTTTTGGGGCGTCACCCGTTTTGCACTTAGTGATAAAGAAGGCGATAAAGAAATTGCCAATAAATTGGGAGCGAAAGCTCAGTTTGATGAACACAATTACAGTTTTGCACTAATACAGTCGCCCATTGCCAATGCACCTGCCGGCCGCTATCAACTGGTGCGGTCGCAGCAAAACCAGCAGCGGCAACAAGATTTTATGGCGCACGCTTACCGCCTGAACCACCCGTTGGGTGAATGGTCGCTCGATACCGCCAAAGCCAGCGCCACTCCAGTGGCTGAGTTGGTATTTGACTATGCAGGCCATGAAACCAAATTGAGTGTAATCGCCGATCTAGTTGGAAAATCCGGCTGGCTACGTCTCGACAAACTCACGGTGAGTGCTTTGGACACGGTAGAAAGCTTGTTGTTTTCAGCAATCACCGATGATGGCAAATCGCTGGATCAAGAAGCCTGTGAGAAACTATTTTCTGTTCAAGCCAAAAAAACACAATGCACTGCGAATGCAGAGTCACCCGTGCTATTAGCCAACAATCAACAGCGGCGAATTGAAGCCAGTCTTGCGCAATTTATAGAGGAAAACCAGCGCCTGTTTAATGCTGAACGGGAAAAGCTAGAACGCTGGGCCGATGACAAATTGCTTGCCAGTGAAGGAGCATTAAAAGACACCAAAGCTAAAATTGCCCAAGTAAAACGTGATGCTCGCAAGGCGCCAACACTAGAAGAGCAATCAGAGCTACAAAATCAGTTGCGCGATCTAGAACGCCAACAACGGCGCCAACGGCAGCAAATTTTTGATGTGGAAGACGAGATTATGGCCAAGCGCGATGAACTGATTGAAGCACTGCAAGAGCGGCTCACGCAAACCACAGCAACAGAACATTTATTTACCATTCGTTGGCAAGTGGCTTAATACCAAGCTGGCAAATGAAAAATTGTGAAGTTACGAACACAGGAATATATATGAGTAAGTTTAACGAGCTAGTCACTAAACTAAGAGAAGTTTTCCAGATTGATCGCCCCGAACTGGATTTTGGTGTTTATCGCATCCTCAATGCGCGTGCCGATGAGATCAATGAATATCTGGAAAAACGCCTTAAAGAAAAAGTAGAACAGGCGTTGGCTAGTGGCAGTGCAGCCAATATCGGTCAGCTCAAAGACGATTTGAAAAAGGCCGAAAAGGCTGCAACTGATGCAGGCTTTGACCCAGCTGAGTCTCCAAAAGTTAAAGAAATGAAAGCCAAAATAACCCAGGCCAGTAGCGGCAACGCCGAACATGAAAACGCCGTATTTAGCCACCTGCTGACCTTCTTCTCTCGTTATTACGACAACGGCGATTTTATCAGCCAGCGTCGTTATAAAGGTGACACCTACGCCATTCCCTATGCCGGCGAGGAAGTCATGCTGCATTGGGCCAATAAAGACCAGTACTACATCAAAAGCGGCGAAAATTTCTCCAATTACTCGTTTAAATTAGATGATGGCCGTGTGGTGCACTTCCGCTTGGTTGCCGCCGACACAGCCAAAGACAACCGCAAAGACAACGACAAAGAGCGCCGCTTTGTATTAGCTGAGCAGAAGATCATTATGCGCATCGACGACGAAGGTGAAGGGTATGAAGAAGAAATTCTTCCGGTAGAGGAAGTCATCAAAAAAGACATCGATGGCAACGAAACGAAAGAACTCATTATCCGTTTTGAATACAAAGCTATGCCGAAAGGCAGTAAGCAGGATAAGTTAGTCGAAGCGACAGTCAGTGCGGTGGTCGCTGATGGCACTGTGGCCAGCCGTTGGCTGGATTTAAGCAAGCGTGAACCGACGGAAAAGAACCCCAAGCGCACGCTGCTTGAATAGCACTTAACCAACTACACCACCAAAAATACCGCCGACTATTTTATCCATAAAAATCTCGGTAAGTTCCTGCGCGGCGAGTTGGATTTTTATGTTAAAAACGAAGTGATACACTTGGATGACGTGCAGAACGCAGAAGTCTTTAGTGATATAGGAAATAATCTGCGTATGATTCAGTGCTTGCGCAGCATTGCGCTGGACTTAATTAAATTTTTAGCGCAATTGGAGGATTTTCAGAAGAAGCTATGGACGAAGAAGAAGTTTGTAGCACAAAAGGATTATTTGATCTCAGTGGATTACTTAGAAAGCGATCAGCTTAAAACTGTATGCCAGAATGAAAGGCAAATAGCGCAGTGGAAAAGACTTGGAGTGATATCAACTGGCAACCTTAAACCAGATGTTCTTGCGCAATACAAAGGCCTAACGGTTGATACTTCTCTGTTTGACATTGATTTCAAGAATTTACTGCTAAACCAAATTGACAACTTAAGCCAAAAGATAAACGGCACATTAATTAGTGGTGATAATTTTCAAGCTTTGAGGTTTCTCGAAGGAAAGTATAAGAATAGTATCGATGCAATTTATATTGATCCGCCCTACAACACGGATGCATCTGCAATTCTTTACAAAAATGACTTTAAAGATTCGAGTTGGCTCAGCTTTATGGAAAGCCGACTGGAAGTTGCAAATAGACTGATGAAGCCAAGCACACTGATATCCGTCGCCATTGATGATGAAGAAGTCTCGGCTTTGCGCTTATTAATGAATAACCTGTTTCCAAAGGAGGCAGGCGTTGGAGTGGTAAAAGTTAATCCACAAAGCAGAAAAACAAAGGGTAAATTTTCGCCTGTCCATGAATATGCTCTTTTTTATGGCAACTCAAGCGATTCGCAACCGGCATCAATCGGCTATGACGAAGCAAAGCTCGATCGTTATCCTCTTGAGGATGATCAAGGCCGATATGCTTGGATGAACTTTATTCGTGCAGGAAGTAATGACAAGCGTTCCGATAGGCCGAAGCTTTACTACCCTATCGTGGTAACCGAAAGAGGCCAGATGCGCGTACCCAAAATGGCTTGGAATGATTTAAATCAATGCTATGACGTTCTTGAGGATATAGCAGCCGGAGAAGTTTTAGTATATCCAGATAAGTTTGAAGATGGCGTCAAAATTGAGAAAAACTGGCAAAGAGGGAATGTCAGAGTTGCGACGGAATATAACGAATATCGTGTCCGCAAGAACAATGAGGGTGAAATTAGTATTGACTTCAAAACAAGGATGGATGCTAACGCACTTCCTACAACTTGGTGGGATAAGAAAGAATACGCTTCAGCGAACTTTGGTGCTGCTCAGCTTAAAGATTTATTTGGTGAAAAAAACTTTGACTTCCCGAAGGCAAAAGGTCTCGTCAAGAATGCCATTCTTGCGTGCATCGGAAAAGAGCATGATGAAAAAGTTGTCCTTGATTTTTTCGCTGGCTCAGGAACGACAGCACAAGCTGTTTCTGAGATAAGACGAGAAATTAACCCTGAGGCCAAATTCATTATTGTTGATCAGGGAGAGTATTTCGATACACTGATAAAACCTAGGGTGCAAAAAGTCAATTTTTGTTCTTCTTGGAAGAATGGAAAGCCTGTTAATTCCAGTGACGGTCTCTCAAGTATTTTTGAAGTTATTAAACTCGAAAGTTATGAGGATGCTTTAAATAATCTCGAACTCAATAATCCGAAGGCTGATCTGTTTGAAAATAATCCCGAATTCAAAGACGACTACCTGCTTAACTACATGCTCGACGTAGAAAGCCGTGGTTCACTGCTTTCCACTGACGACTTTAAAAAGCCCTTCGACTACACCATGAAAATTGCGGTGGATTCCGCCGGTGCCTTCAAAGAGCAAAAAATCGATTTAGTAGAAACCTTTAACTACCTAGTCGGCTTAACCGTAAAGCATATGGATGCGCAGCCTGAGCGTGGTTTTGTGACGGTAACTGGCACCCTGCCCAACGGTGAAACCTGTTTGGTCTTATGGCGCGACTGCGAGAAGATCGATTACGAAGGCCTCAACAAACTATGCGATAAGCTGGCGCTAAACCCGGCAGACAATGAGTTTGATGTCGTCTACATCAATGGCGATCATAATATTCCCACGGTACTGTCTCAAACAGCCGACGAAGGTGGCGAGACGCGCGTATTAAAACTGCGCCAGATTGAACCGGAGTTTTTGGAACGTATGTTTGCCGAGGAGGAGATTTAATGGCCCTCCCAAAATCAGCAGCAAAGACAAAGCTTAAGAAACGGAGCTTTCATCAAGAGTTAGTCCTCAACCGTTGGATGATGCGATTTTTTAAAGGCAATGAACTTGCCGCACTAAAACTTCGCTTGGGTGATGACCTGCACGAAGGCATTGATGAAGACGGTCAAACCCTGTTCTTTCATGAACTGACGCGCAACCTGTTTGAAGTGGACCGGATTTCCGAGGCCGATTTACGCCGCTACGATTTGCATATTGTTGAGCACTGGCAGGCTATTACCAAACACCGTAATCAACTGGAAGGCCATGTGCTGAACATGAAGTACTTTCAGTATTTATCGTTGTTGTTCACGGAAATATATCTGGACTGGTACTTTTCCAAGCCACAAGCATTGCTTGATGGCCTGAACGAAGAGCTGGCATCGTATAGTAAAGAGCAAGGCGCAGAAACCTTTCAGACCTATATCGCCAGTGACTTGAATAAGATCGCGTTCTGGAATGCCACGGGCAGCGGTAAAACCCTGCTATTACATGTAAATATCAAACAGTATTTACATTATTTTCAGGCTGGCAATAGCAATCTGTACCCGGACAAAATCATTCTGCTGACACCGAACGAAGGCTTATCTAAGCAGCATCTGGAGGAATTAGAGCTTTCAGGTTTCAGTTTCAGTCGTTTCTTCGATAAAAACCGAACCAACACCTTTAAAGGCACCATCGAGATTATCGACATCAACAAGCTCGGTGACAGTATGGGCGATAAAACGGTTGCCGTTGAAGCCTTTGAAGGCAATAACCTGGTACTGGTCGACGAAGGCCACCGTGGCACCGGTACAGCCGCAGGTTCCTGGATGCAACGCCGTGATGCATTGGTACGAGGTGGTTTTGCCTTTGAATACTCGGCGACTTTTGGTCAGGCTGTGGCGAAGGGTAATACTGTCGTCAAAGCCGAAGAAGAGCTCTTGAAAAGGAAAGCCAAAACGCTGTTTGAGACAACGGCATTAAAGAAGCTGGATGACGCACAACTCGCACAGCTAGTCTTAACACAAGCGGAGCAACGCCAGGCCCGCGTGACAGCTACCCGAGAGATCTATGCGAAGTGCATTCTGTTTGACTATTCCTACAAATATTTCTACGACGATGGCTATGGCAAAGAATCACTCATTTTAAATATGAATGGTGAGGCCTACGAGCAAGCCGATAATGCACAAAAGTATTTTACTGCTTGTTTATTAAGTTTTTATCAGCAAACCTGGCTTTGGCAAACCCATCAAGGCAAGTTGAATGGCTTTAATATTGAAAAACCTCTATGGGTTTTTGTGGGTAATACGGTATCCGGAGAGGATTCCGACATTCTCGAAGTCGTGCAGTTTTTGAGTTTCTTCCTGAATGATGAGCAAACCATAAAAACCTGGCTTAAAGAGTTGGTCGATGACAAGGCGCAACTGCTCGATGCCAAAGGCAACAATATTTTCCAGGGGCGGTTTAACTCTTTAATGGGGTTCAGCAACAATATCGATGGCCTGTACGCCGACATTTTGCACAAGTTGTTCAATGCTAATACCCGCCAGCGTTTAAAGCTGGTGAACATCAAGAACAGTAAAGGCGAGCTGGCACTGCGTGTGGGCGATGCCGAACCGTTTGGCCTGATCTCGATTGGTGATGATAGTGGCTTTTATAAAACCGCAGAGGAACTGGATAGCTTCGACAGTGAAGCCGACGATTTTGGCGGTGCCCTATTCGGTACACTGAACAACAAAGACAGCAAATTAAATGTGCTGATTGGCTCTCGCAAATTTACTGAAGGCTGGAGCAGCTGGCGTGTATCCACCATGGGATTGCTGAACATGGGCCAAGGAGAAGGTTCACAAATTATTCAGTTGTTTGGTCGTGGCGTGCGCCTTAAGGGCAAAGACTTCTCGCTGAAGCGTACAGAGCCACATCAGCGCCCGAAAGGCCTGTACTTGGATAAGCTGGAAACCCTGAACATATTTGGCGTGCGCGCCAGCTATATGGCCGCCTTTAAGGATTATCTGAAGGAGGAAGGTATTACCCCAAGCGATGAAATCATCGAACTGGACTTCCCGACTCAACCAAACTTGCCGACCAAAAAGTTAAAGACTCTGGCGCTAAAGGATGGTTATAGAGACAACCAAAAGTTGGGCTTTAAACGGACCCACTATCCTTGGTTGTATGTAATCCCGGCAGAGTTTGACGGCAAGATCAAAACCCCGCATATCACTTTGGATTTGTATCCTAGACTAGAGGCGATCAGTACAACCGAAGGCAGCGCTGCACTGCAATTGAATGTGCGCCATGAAGGAAAACTCAACCAGGCACATTTTGCATTTTTTGATTTTGACCGAATTTACCTAGCGCTGCAGGCATTCAAGCAACAGCGTAACTGGAGCAACTTGCGTTTAGACAAGCAACGGTTGATCGATTTCTGCTTGGGGGAACATAGCTGGTATACGCTGTATATGCCCAAACCAGAATTTGAGGCGAAAAGCTTTGCTGACATTAAACGGTTGGAAGATATTCTGATCCGTTTATTATGTGACTATACGGAACGGTTCTACAAAGCACTGAAAACCGGTTATGAAGGTCAGTTTTATGAAGTGATCCCCATGCATGATGAGCACGGATCCATGCTCAAGCTCTACCACTTCGAAATTGATGACAGCGATGATGGTCATGAATATTTAAAGAAACTAGAAGCGCTTAAAGCTCTGGTTTCTAAGGGTGACTTGGGGGAGGCCAGCAAGTGGAATGCACCACACATGGTCGCAATAAGCTTTGATCGGCATTTGTTCTATCCACTGTTGTCTTTGGAAGATAAAGACGCGGTGCCATTAAAAATGCGCCCACTGGCGTTTGATGCGCCAAGCGAAATTCAATTTATTGAAGATTTGCAGGCATTTTATGGCTCGTCAGTAGGACGCAAGGCGATTGGTACGCGATGCCTGTATTTACTGCGTAATGCGGATTCAAGGAACAAGGGAATTGGGTTTGCAACGGCAGGTAACTTTTACCCGGACTTCTTGCTTTGGCTGGTTGATGATGCAAGCGGTGAGCAGTGGCTTTCGTTTGTTGATCCAAAAGGTTTAAAGCACATGGATCTGAACCATCCGAAATTGGGGCTTCATACCGAAATCAAAAAAATTGAGGCAGACTTAACCAAGCAGGCAGCAGCTGGCGAGCCAGCACTAACGCTCAATGCTTTTGTGCTTTCACCAACAAAATATGCTGATTTATTGAACGTCGGCGATAAAGTAAAAAAGCAAGAGCTGGAAGACAAGCACATTTTATTCATGGAAGACGGTGGGAGCAGCTACCTTAAAAAAATGTTTGACCGGATTAATTAATCACAACCAGCGCTCGGGAATCTCTAGCTCAAATTGCTGCGCTGCATATTTGAGCATAGAGATTATCTCCTAGTGATTGCTTACTAGAATAGTTGAATTCTGATAACAACGGTAAAAAAATACAGCGACCAACCTAGAAATACAGGCATTCAACTCACACGCCATTACCCCGATTGATCTTCGCATAGTCAAACGGCGTAATCCCCTTCTCCCGGTTTGCATCCAGAAAATCAGCCCACCACTGCAACATCAGCTTGCGTTCGTCCAGATGTTCCGCTTTATGGATATATGCAGCCCGCACCGAATTGCGTTCCATATGGCTCATCTGGCGCTCCACTGCATCCTTCGACCATAGACCTGACTCAATTAACGAACTACAGGCCATTGTACGGAAGCCGTGGCCGCAAACCTCAACCTTAGTATCATATCCCATGACCCGTAGCGCACCGTTTACGGTGTTTTCACTCATTGGCTTACGCGGATCATGATCGCCAATAAAGATCAGCTCATGTTCGCCACAGAACTGTTTTATCTGCTTCAGGATCGCCAGCGCCTGTTTTGAAAGCGGCACTAGATGCGGTGTACGCATCTTTGAGCCTCGCTGAGAATGTTTCACATCAGGAATAGGCTCTCGCTCAGGCGGGATGGTCCACATTGAAGTTTCAAAATCGATTTCTGACCAGCGAGCAAAACGTAGCTCACTAGATCGAATAAAGATAAGCAGAGTGAGTTCCGTTGCCCAGCGGGTTAGCGGCCTGCAGGTATAGCTATCTATTTTCTCAAGTAACTCAGGGATGCGTTTTAACTCCAGTGCCGGACGATGTTGCCTGTTTCCAGAAGTAACTGTCCCAGCCATCTCCTGAGCGGGGTTATAATCAATCAATCCACTCTGCACAGCATAACGCATGATTGCTGTGGTCGCTGTTGAAGACGGGCAGCAACATCAAGACGTCCAGACATCTCCACGGCTTTAATGGGTGCTATAAATCGCGAGTCTTTAATTCCGTGATATTACGCTCCCCGAGCTCTGCGAAGAGATTATCTTCCAGGCTTTTTAGCACACGATGGGCATGATCTTCAGACCACTTTTTATTGGTGCTATGCCACTCAATCGCCACCTCTTTAAAAGTATGGGCTTTTCTCTGCTCAACCTTATCACTTTTCTTTTTGTCTCCTGGATCGACGCCATTCGCCAACAGCTTACGCACTTCGTCGCGGCGTGATCTAGCATCCGCCAATGTGATTTCAGGATATACCCCAAGTGCCAGCATCTTTTGCTTTCCGCCAAATCGGTACTGCAAACGCCAGTGCTTAGAGCCATTTGGATGAACAAGAAGATGCATACCGTTGCCATCGGTCAGTTTGTATTGCTTATCCGTTGGCTTGGCTGTTCTGACTTTGATATCTGTTAGAGCCATGCCTATCCCCTCCCTGTTGGTACAAGCATTATCGAACAAGAAATACCATCATCTGTACCAACATCTGTTGGTAGATGTACGTTGAAGTCGGTTGACCTGAAGAGAGTTAATATAGCGGGAATAATGGTTAAATACTGGATTTCAGGCACAAAAAAAGCCGCCCTTAAGCGACTTAATTTTTTTTCCGATGGTGCCGAAGGCCGGACTCGAACCGGCACACCTTTCGATGGTTGATTTTGAATCAACTGCGTCTACCGATTTCGCCACTTCGGCACTGAAGGGATGCGGAAAACGTTGGGGATTATACCGTTACCCCCTGTTTCCGCAACCCTTATCCGCAGGCTAAGGTACAACTGCTGAAAAAACCATCTTTTCAGATTTTACGTTCATCAGATGACAGCCTTGCTGACGCTGATTACTCCCCTCACCCGCTCTGCAGCGGTTCCTCCGGCTCTCATGGTTCCCTGACGTAACCAAAGCGCTAACCTGAAACAGGCTTCACATCCGCTACCAGCGTGGGCAGATCCCAGGTGCCGCCCGCATGGATGTAACGGCACATACCGGTCCCGCCGTCATAGCTTTTGCGGAAAGCCTGACCATCCCATACCCAGCTCTCCTGGTTCATGCAGTCGCCGATGCCCCGGCCTTTCTGCACGCTGGTGATCTCGCCCTTGTCGTAATCCGATCCGGACACGGTTACCAGCACCGGCTGGCCTTTTAGCTGATTATCGATCACCCAGTAGCCATAGCCTTCGTTGTAAGCGGCTCGCCAGCAGAGCGCCGAAAGCAAGGCATGTCTCTCATCCAGTGGCGTAAGGGTGAGTCCATCGGTTTCCGGATCGCTGTTTTCGCCAGGTGAGTACAGGCTGTCGCACGTGTCATCGTCATTGCGATTGACGGTTGAAAGCAGTCGGGTTTTCAGCGCGTCGATTTCCGCATCGGTCAGCAGACGGGGTTCGCCGCTGACGGTTTTTGCTGCCTGGATAACCGGTGCGGGCACAGCCTTAGCCACGCTGCTTTCCGGCTTATTGCCCTTTCTGGTGAGCGCGCCTGGCGTGCCGATCCGGCCCTGTACGTCGTCCGCTTTCACCAGCACGGCATAGGCGCCTTCGCCGGAAAGCAGGAAAGGCTTTGTGCCGCCTTTAAATTCAACTTTACCGTTGCCTTTGACGGCGCTGATGACCGCAGAAGTCTGACTGGCTGACATACGCCAGTTATCATCGGCCGCCACGAGATCGCCGGCTGATTTCCCGTCGATCCACAGCGTCAGATTTTCCGCCGGTTCGCTGTCATCTTCTGTGTCGCCCAGCGTCACCTCTCCCACCGTCTCTGTTCCGGGTCCGGCGGCACGGGTGAGCAGGATGGAGCCGGACGGATCCTCTTCTTTGCCATAACCCGCAATGCGGCAGGTCAGCGTATTATCACAGGCGACTTCCCAGTCTTTGTGCTCAAAGGTGGTGCCGCTCTGGCTGGCCTGAGCCGACAGGGAGAGCATCGCCAGAACGAACAGCATCGGTTTACGGTTCACTTTATTCCCTCATGTTTTACGTCTGATATCAGCGTGGGTATCACTCTGTCACCGAGGGTACGTGGAAACCAGCAGCCATCGTTGATTTCCACCAGGCTTTGACGAAACGCCCTGCCATCCCAGACCCACTCTTCTTTAAACACGCAGCTGCCGGCACTGCTTGCCAGCGAAACGTTGGTGATGACACCCTTTTCCCAGGTCTGTGCGTCGGTGGTGACGGCCACCGGCTTCGCTTTGCGTTGCGCGTCGGTGATCCAGTAGCCGTATCCCTGGTTATAGGCTGCGCCCCAGCACTGGGTGGAAAGCAACGTGTGCGTTGCATCCAGTGGCGTGGCGGTAATATCGCCGCTGATAATATGGTCGTTGACGTCCTTCTCTCCGACTGCGGTCAGATAATCACACTCCTGGTCCTGGGTTAACGCGGCAAGCAGCTGCGGCCTGAGCGCTGCCGCCTCTTCTTTTGTCAGAACAAAGGGCTGTGAGTGACTGATCTGTGCCGCCTGGATAACCGGAACAGCCACGGCTTTCGCGACGCTCTTTTCGGGCCTGTCGCCTTTTTTCACCCAGGCACCCGGTGTGTTGATGCGGCCCTGCACGTCATCCACTTTCAGCAGGGCTGCATAGGCGCCATCACCGGAAAGCTGAAGGGTCTCATTATCCCCTCTGAACTCCACCGTGCCGCGGCCTTTGATAGCCTGAATCAGCGCCAGCGACTGCGCATCTGACAACCACCAGCGATGTGCTTTCTGCGTTGCGTCACCCACACGCTGGCCGTTGATCCAGAGCGTAAGCGTTGTCAACGGCTTCTGATTTTCATCATCCTCCGGCAGCATGATTTCGCCAGAGGTGGCGGTATCCGCGCCCGCTGCGCGCGTCAGCAACACGCCGCCCAGATTCTCTTCTGTGGTTTGCCCGCCGACACGGCAGGTTAAGGTGTTATCGCAGGCTACTGACCACGCCTTGTGATTAAAAGATACGCCGCTTTCCTGGGCGATAACCGGGGTGGCAAGCGCTGCCACTAGCATTACCCGCTTCTGAATAACCGTCACGCTGCTTCCTGTTCCCTGAATGTGAGGTGAGTGAAATGACAATCTGTTGTTAAGCAGAGGGCGTCCCTGCGGATGAGCCCGGCAACAGCGGCTATCATAATCTCTTTATGACCTTTTAACGCCTTTTTATCCCTGAAAGCGCGCGCTCCCCCGCCCGCCCTTTACGGTTTACATTTACCTGTGTTTGTTATCTGATCCTGTTACGTGAATTTTCGAGCTGCCTCGCAAAACAGGAACCTGCATGCGCTTTTACCAGGCCGATCCCCGCCTTGAAAACTACTGGCGCGGCGTTATTCTCTTTGGCAAAAATGTCGCCTCCTATAAGTTTGCCCTGGCCCATGCGCTCTATGACCTGAAGCAGCCAGACAGCGATCTGATTACGCTGGAGGCGCTGGCCGTGCCCTTTACGCGTCATTTATGTGCTCACCTGCGGGATGCCCCTAAACAAATCACCAGCAAAAGCAGCGGGTTTCTGGAGGCGTGCAGGCAATTCAATGCGGGCGACATCACCAAAGATCAGCTGATTGCCATTACCGTGAAGCGCGGCTTTGCGAATGTCATTGATGCCTTTCATAACGTGAATTACGCGGAGATCGACAAACGTTTCTTTCTGGATGAACGGCGCAGCCATAAAGGCATCCGGCTGACGGATAACTTTTACCAGCTGACAGAAAATGATCAGTTTGCCAGTCTGGTCGCGGAAACAGAGGCCAGATGGCGGCTGGTTGAAGAAGCCTGGGCGATGAACGTTTCACGTAACCTGATTGCGGTTGATTATGACGATAACGACAAGATGCTTTTCAGCCGTCAGAGTGGTCGTCGCGTCACTATTACCAGCTGTCGCAGCAGCCTGAACGGCTACCAGAAAGGCCGGTGCTTTTATTGCTTCCGGCCGATTGGCGTGACGGGCGGTGAGGAGAACCTGGCTGATGTCGATCACTTCCTGCCGCTGATGCTCAGCGAAGAGATCGGCAACCTCAACGGCGTCTGGAATCTGGTGCTGGCCTGCCAGACCTGTAATCGCGGTGCTCAGGGTAAGTTTGCTCGTATTCCCTCAATCGCGCTGCTGCAGCGCCTGAACGATCGAAACGAATACTTTATTAACAGCCACCTGCCACTGCGGGAAACGTTAATCCGCCAGACCGGCGAAACGCCCCAACAGCGGCACAGCTTTCTGCAGACGAACTGGAACAGGGCAAAATTTGCCCTGCTGCACGAGTGGCAGCCAGCAGCACAGGGAGACAGCCTGTTTTGAGCAATGAAGAGTATTACCGGGAACACGCTCAGCGGTTTTTTCGTGATACGGCAACCGTGGATATGTCGGCACTTTACCGCCCTTTTATCAGCGAATTGCCGCCCGGCGCACGCATTCTGGATGCAGGCTGCGGTTCAGGGCGTGACGTCCGAGCCTTTAGTGATATGGGCTTTGTCGTCGAAGCCTTTGATGCTTCCGCCGAACTGGTTGTGCTGGCCCGTCAGTTTTCCGGGAACGCGGTGGCGCAGAAGCGTTTTCAGGAGGTTGATGCGGTTGAAACATACGACGGGATCTGGTGCTGCGCCTCCCTGCTGCACATCTCCGGGGCGGAACTGCCTGACGTCATGACCAGGCTGGCCATCGCGCTGAAACCAGGCGGCGTGTGGTATCTCTCGTTCAAATATGGCCGCGGCGAGCGGGAAAAGGATGGCCGCAGATTTACAGATATGGATATGGCCGGGTTACAGAAACTGATTGATGGCGTTAATATTCGCGGCGCTCAGACGCTGGCGGAAAATAAGCCGCTGACGACAGCAGAAGCGGGCGCCAGGGAGAACAGGTTCGCTCTTGAGACAGCACACCTCTGGCAGACCGGTGATTTACGTGCCGGCCGGGGCAATGAGATCTGGCTGAATGCGATTCTCAGGAAGACGCTAAGCTGACCTCTCTGCCTCTCAGGCGAGGTTCCACCCCCACAAAAAAGCCAACCTCGCGGTTGGCTTCTTCGTGCATGCTCAGCATCGGGCATTGCCCTCAGCGCCTGTTGTCAGGGTTGGCGCCTCAGTGCGAATGGTCGTAATCACGATGATGCAGCTTGTTTTCAACCTTATCCTTCACTTCGCTGGCTTTCTCGCTCACCTTCTCCGTCAGGCTCTCTTTGTGGTCGCGGTTCTGCACGCCGGGTGAGGCCGTGCCTGCGGTTGCCGGTTTGCCTCGTGCCGCTGAACCCGGCAGTTCGCTATCCAGACCGCCGCGGGCGTGGTCGATATCCACTTCCTGACGACGGACCGTGTCATTAATGGTCTCGGTGCGGTCACTGCCATCGGTTCGCACCACCACTTCTTCTTTCACATGAGCCGTTTTGTTGATCACCGGCTGCTCATGGGTCTCCGCCACTTCGACGGTTTTCTCGGACCAGTCCACCTCTCCGGCCAGCGCAGGTTCATTCACCGAGCGGCGGAAGATGTCAGCGTGCTGCTCATGCAGCGAAATCTCTTCAGAGACGGTATCGGTCACCGTATAGCGGCGTACACGGGTCGAGCCTTCGCTGACCAGACGTTTGCCCACTTCAATCTGCTCTTCGGCCAGACGCAGAATGTCGGCTTCGCTCTCGTCACCGGTCAGCGAGGTGCGTCGCGGCTCAACCTGACGGTCGTTGGTCTCACCGGCAAACTGCTTACCCGCCGTCGGGTTAACGCCCGGCGCGGTTGTGCCGTTATTCAGGCTGCTCTGCATACGTGACGGGACATCCACCGAGTCATGCGAATGGAGAATCGTCATGGCGCGAGCCAGCTTCTCCTCTTCGGTGCGCAGCGTCAGAACCACGCCGCCTTTATCCATCGCCCGGGTATAGACATCCGCCTGATCTTTATCGACGGTATGGCCAAACAGGCGCTGCCAGAGGCTCGGATGGCGGACTGACTGCCCTTCCTGCTCTAAACGCTCTCCACTGATAAGACTGATGTCCCGATCGGAAAAGCCTGCTTTCACGAGATTTCTTTTCGCGGCCTCTGCCTGATTTGCAGAATCGAACAGTGTTACGATTTTTTCCTGTGCCATGATAGGTTCCTCTCTGTTAGCGGGTTTGATCGTCATCTCTCTCAACGTTCACCTGCTGCTCACGTCGGGTCACCACTTCCTGAAAAGGAACGTGTTCCTGCACTTTTCGGATGTGGATTTCCTCTTTAAGCACCAGTTTTCTGACGATTTGGATTTCTTCTTCAACTACCGGGACAATCAGTACACCGTTTTCTTCCCTGATATCGGGCATCGTCTCAACGGGTTGTGCTTTTGCTACATGCTCAACCTCAACCTTATCCCGGTTAAGCAGTGTACTGATGACCTCGTCATGCTCGGTTGTGGAACGGGTAACGCGGACATGTCCATCCACAATCTTTTGCTTCGTCAGGGCTATTTCCTCTTCAGCGAGTTTAAGCGCGACCTCTGCAGAGTTATTGTGTTCTGGCTGCCCAGCCATATTGACTCTCCCGTTAAGATTAAATATCTGCCACAACTGCCTGACACAGTGATTAAGCATGAACACTCTCGCTGATTTCGCAAGCCGGAATAATAAAATCCCCCGGCGAATGAAATTTATATTCAGCCCCCTCGATTAACATCAATCAAAATAAAACCTCAGTTTTTACCGCTGCGCTAAAAATAGAAAAACCTGTAAAAACAGAAACCTGAAAAGAACTGATTTCATGGATAAATAGTTACCCTTGGGTATGTGCCATCAGGATTTATGCCGATAAAAAGGCCACAAAAATTCGCAGCAACCAGGAATATTCCTGCCATAACGGGCGAGAATATTAAATAATGTTTCAGCGCCAGATCTTTATTTACACAGACATCATGTTACGCCGTGAAATAACCCAGGCCGCGCTTTACTCCATTATTCAGCGCCATGATTACAGAAGAGTCTTAAAGTCGAATTAAATAAAAAAGTTCAGGAACTTTTTGTGCCTTTGCCTCTCTTAGCAAAACTGAATACGCAGATACCGAGGTTGAGATGAAACAGGCACAACGCAGTGTGTGGGGATGGGGACTGGCCGCGTTTCTGGTCGCAGGCAGTGCATCAGCAGCAAGCTGGCAGGATCAGCTGAGCAGTGCAGCGTCGCAGCTCAGCCAGCAGAACAGCGGTAACACCACCAGCACCACGCAGCAGAATGGCGGGCTGTCGCTCTCCTCCATTACCAGCATGCTGGGCGGCGGCGATAAAGCGGTCAGCGCCAGTAGCATGACGAACGCGGCTGGCGTGATGCAGTACTGCGTCGAGCATAACGTGGTGAAAAACAATGTGCAGTCGGTGAAAGATCAGGTGCTGAGCAAGCTGGGCCTGACCACGCCCGCCGCGCAACAGCAGCAGACAGACTACACCCAGGGCCTGGCAGGCCTGCTGAACACCGGTAACGGTCAGCAGCTCAATCTGCAGAGCCTGAGCAACTCGCCAATGGGTGAGAAACTCAAAACCAAAGCCTGCGACGTGGTCCTGAAGCAGGGTAAAAACTTTATCTCCTGATCCCCTCTCTGCCTCCCTCTCCTCGCGGTTCAGCGGGGAGAGGGAAACTCCGCCGTGCTGTGATGCCTCACATTCCCTTAACCTGGGGTTGAGCGCTATAGTGTTGTTTTGGTTTCTACAGGACAGCACGCATGAAAGGCATCAACATCGCACTTTACTTCGACCCCGATCAGATCCAGGCCTGCGTTCACCAGCAGGACGGCAGCTATCTCAGCAAAAAATTCGAGTATGACGATGGCGTGATTGAAGAGATCTATCAGTGGCTGGATCAGTACGAACCCAACCGCACGCATATCTGTCTGATAGAAAACGAAACCGCCGAACTGCTGGCCGATGAGCTGGTCGACAGCGGCTATCGCGTTCACCAGGTCACCATGCACCAGCTGCTGAGCTGGTTCGCAGCCGAACCCCCTGCTTCCCCTGATGGCACGCCGATGCGCGCCATGCTGCGCTTCCTGGAGGAGGAGCATCCGCGCGAATATGAATCCCGCACGCCGCAGACCGAAGCGCTGATGGAGATGTTCGACGAGCTGGACGCGCTGGAAATGGTCGATGACGGCGACGACGAAGACGCCCTGCCGGGCGATCTGCTGCGCGCCATGAAGAAGCATAAAATCACCGCCAGCGCCGCGGCCCAGCGACTGCTGCCGGAAGTCAACGAGCGCATCCGCGAACACCTGATGCAGTATCCCGAACTGATGACGCCTGAAATCCTGCAGGACTTCTTCCCCGAGTTGCTGGAAGCGCTGGAGCGCCCGAAACATTAATCAGGGGGATCTGACATGCTGGAGCTGATCAAAGCGGTAAGCCTGGGGCTGGTCGTGCTGCTGCCGCTGGCGAATCCGCTCACCACCGTGGCGCTGTTTTTAGGGCTGGCGGGTGACATGAACTTCCAGGAGCGCAACCGTCAGGCGCGGCAGGCGTCTCTCTACGTGTTCGCTATCATGCTGGTGGCGTGGTACGCGGGCAATGCGGTGCTGAACACCTTTGGCATCTCGATTCCCGGCCTGCGTATCGCCGGTGGACTCATTGTCGCCTTTATCGGTTTCCGGATGCTCTTTCCGGCGAAGCCTGCCAGCCATTCGGTGGAAGCAAAGCAGAAACTGGATGAGCTGGACGAGGCCAAAGAGCCGGTGAACATCGCCTTTGTGCCGCTGGCGATGCCGAGCACGGCCGGGCCGGGAACCATTGCGATGATCATCTCTTCCGCCTCGACGGTGAAAAGCGGCGTCGATTTTCCCGCCTGGGTGCTGAGCGTCGCGCCGGTGCTGACCTTCCTGCTGGTGAGTCTGATTTTGTGGGTCTCGCTGCGCAGCTCCGGAGCGATCATGAAGCTGGTCGGCAAGAGCGGCATTGAGGCGATCTCGCGCCTGATGGGATTTTTACTTGTCTGCATGGGCGTGCAGTTTGTGATTAACGGCGTGCTGGAAGTGGCGCGCACCTTCCACTGATCCGGGCGTTCCCCTCTCCAGACCGGCAGAGGGGAAGCCCTTCTTCGTTACTTCAGAGTTTTCCGCACCTTAGCCACCTGATCTTTACTTACGGCTGGCGCGCTGTTGCTCCAGCCCTGACGAATAAAGGTCGCCAGCTGCGCCACTTCATCATCACTCAGCCGTCCGGCAAAGCCAGGCATCGCCAGTTTTGACGGGGCCTTAGCGACAGAGGGTTGCTGAGCGCCTGCCAGGATCGTATGGATCAGACCCGTAGGGTCGCTGGCGTTGACGATCGTCGCCTGATTCAGTTCCGGGAAGACGCCCGGCGCGCCTTTGCCGGTCACGAAGTGACAGGCACCGCAGTTATCCAGATAGAGACGCTCACCTTCGCTGAGGTTTTTCGCCGCGGTAAGTTTCGCTTCCGTTGCCTGCTGCGCCTGCACGTTATACGCCTGCAGGGGCGGATTGCCGCCCAGAAACTTCAGGTAAGCGGCGATGGCGTTGAGATCGGCATCGGTCATGTG
This sequence comes from Pantoea sp. ARC270, assembly GCF_003236725.1. Classification (NCBI taxonomy): domain Bacteria; kingdom Pseudomonadati; phylum Pseudomonadota; class Gammaproteobacteria; order Enterobacterales; family Erwiniaceae; genus Pantoea; species Pantoea sp. ARC270. Next base: position 58,097 of record NZ_PUGA01000006.1, on the reverse strand, counting down.
CGAACTGCTGTGCTCAATCACAGAGGTCATCTCGCCGCCCACCGCCGCCTTATCGTTACGCCCGGTCTGCAGGTAATCCACGATCTCCTGCTGGCTCCAGTGCGGCAGGCCACGCAGCGACGGCACTGCCCAGTGGTTCAGGCTGCCACCTGCCAGGAATTGATCGTCACCGCTGTCGAGGGCTTTCTCGTTCATGCCCAGGCCGCGCGGCGTATGGCAGCTGCCGCAGTGACCCAGGCTCTCAACGATATAGGCACCGCGGTTAACGTCGGCTGATGCGCCACCGATTGGCCGGAACGGCTTATCGGACGTGAACGCCCAGTTCCAGAAACGCATGCCCCAGCGCTGGCTGAACGGGAAGCTCAGATCCGTTTCCGGTGGCTGCGCTGCGCTCGGCTGCACGCCCTTCATAAAGTAGACGTAGAGCGCGTAGATATCGGCATCGCTGATTCTGGCGTAGTCGGGGTAAGGCATCGCCGGATAGAGACGGGAGCCGTCCGGCAGGATGCCTTTACGCACCGCGTCAGCAAACTGCTGCTCGCTGTAGTTACCGATGCCGTGTTGCTTATCGGGCGTGATATTGGTGGAGAAGATGGTGCCGAGGTTCGAGGTAATCGCCAGTCCGCCCGCATAGTCAGGCTTGCCCGGCAGCGAGTGGCACGCCATGCAGTCACCGAGCCGGGAGAGGTATTCACCCTGCTTAATCAGTTGTGCTTCATCTTCGGCGTGAACCGGCAGCGCAGAGAGGCTGCCCAGCAGCAGCGTGCTGCTGGCGATAAAAGAGTTAAGTTTCAGCTTATTCATGCGCTTATGCCTGTACCAGTGGGCCGGGATTTTTCAGGTAGTGATCTTTGATCGCCTGTGCGGCCATCAGGGTAATCGCACCGATGGTGTCGGTCGGGTTCGCCTGGAAGTTCTGCGGGAAGGCGTTGCCGCCCGGCACAAAGACGTTATGCACGTCCCAGCTCTGCAGGTATTTGTTCAGCGCCGAGGTTTTCGGGTTATCGCCCATCACCGCCCCGCCCACGTTGTGGGTCGAGACATATTTGGTGATATCGAAATCCGCGCCCATCGGCAGGAAGCTCATGCTCATGCTGTCGGGGTTCAGCTCTTTAGCAATATTGCCGACGATCCCTTTCAGATGCTGCTGCAGCCTCAGCTCATTCTCTTTCCAGTTGAAGGTCATACGCAGCAGCGGCAGCCCGCGGTGATCGTTGTAGTTCGGATCGAGATCCAGATAGATATCGCGGTAGGACTGACAGGTGGTGGTAATGCTGATCTTCATCGAATGACCGTACCACTCCTCCAGGCCCTCCTTGTAGCCCATGCCCCAGGAGGGCGTGCCTTTTGGCAGCGCGGTGCTGATAGGCGTGCCGGTCGCCTGTGAGCTGTGGATCTTCGCGCCGCCCAGGAAGCCCAGTCCGGGGCCATCGAAGTTGCCTGGCGAGATATCGTTAAACATCTGCCCGGTCGCCCCTGCAGTGGCGTAGGGGTTAAAGTTTTTATCTTTGAAGAACAGGGTCGCGCCGCCGTTCGACAGGAAGGCGTAGTTACGGCCGACCACGCCCTCTTCGGTTATCGGGTTGTAAGGCTTGCCGATGCCGGAGAGCAGCATCAGCCGCACGTTGTAGAGCTGGAAGCTGCTCAGCACGACGATTTTCGCCGGCTGGAAGCACTCATTGCCCTGCGCATCGATGTAGATCACCCCTTTGGCGGTTTTCTTATCATCGTTCAGCACCACCTTAATCACTTCCGCGTTCACTTCATAAGAGAAGTTCGGCATGCGCTTCAGCGCATCCATCACCGCCGTCTGCGGCGACGCTTTGGAGTAGTTCAGGCAGGGATATTTGCTGCAGTAGCCGCAGTAGTTACAGGGGGCGATCTGGTTGCCGTAAGGGTTTTTCCACGCCCGCGACACACAGGCCGACGGGTTCGGGAACGGGTGGTAACCGAGTTTTTGCGCCGCCTCTTTGAACATGACATTGTTCAGCGTGTCTTCCAGCGCGGGCAGCGGATAAGGTTCAGAACGTGGCCCTTCAAACGGATCGCCGCCCGGCAGGATTTTGCCGCGCAGGTTGCCGGTGTTGCCCGACTGGCCGCAGATCAGCTCGAATTTGTAGTAATAAGGCTCGATCTCTTCCCAGCTGAAGGGGAAGTCCATCACCCGCATATCTTCCTGCAGAATGCCGGGCCGGTAGGCCTCGTCGACATAGGTTTTGAGTTTGATATCGGTCGGAGTGGGACGGATCAGTACCGCCGTCCAGTGCATGCCTGCGCCGCCGACGCCGGTGCCCGGTGCAAATGCCCCCCATTTACGGGTAGGCAGTGCGGTCTGGCTGCTGTTGTAGCGCACGGTGACCGCCACTTCCGCCGGGATGGCGAACACTTTGTTGCGCACCGCATAGGCATATTCATCTGCCGGTTTCGGATAGGCGAACTCGTCATAATCGCGATCGCCGCCGCGCTCCAGGGCGCGCACCTCCAGTCCTGCCAGCGCCAGCTCAATACTCATCAGTGAGCCTGCCCAGCCGAGGCCGCAGACCACGACGTCGACTTCTTTTTTAGTAACCTGTGCCATGATAATCCTGTTTACCTGATGTGGAAGCGCCTCAGGCGCGTTCACCTTTGATGCTGACCGGGCCGAGCGGATAAGGCACATTGTGCTGCTTCACCCACTCGGTGAAGCTGGCACGCGCGCCGGGGAAGCCGATGGCGATCCAGGCTTTCATCCCTTTATTGCCGCCATACATCGGGTCGGCCAGATAGCCATGTTTGGTATCGGAAAGCAGCTGGCTGAAGAAATGTGACGGTCTGAGATCGGCTTCGCCCAGCGCGGCAAAGTCGATCTGGTTTTTATTCACCTGCGTCAGCACTGCATCCTTCTCTTCCAGCGTCAGCGCAGCAAACGCTTTCTGATGGGTGTTATGGCACCACTGATTGAGCAGCTTTATGCCGGTCTGGTAGATCTGCTGGGGACGGAACGGGATCTGATAGCCCAGCGTCACGGGAGCCTGGGTATTGAAAGGCCCCTGCAGGTAGATCTCACTGCCGAAGGCTTCGCTGTGCAGCTGCTGATCGATAAAGATCGGCACATTGGTTTCCAGCGCGCCCGGCGCTTTGCCTTTGCCGCCTGCCGGGATCAGACGATCGGTGGCCGCCAGGATGAACTGCCACTCGTCGGCACTGAAAAAGATCGGCCTGTAATCGGCTAACTCGGGGGCCGCCATCTCTGCCGCCTGTGCCGCCGTGATGCCCTTTAACACCAGCTCACTTAATGGCAGCGCCAGCAGTGAACCGAGCAAAAATTTACGCCTGGTGGTGGGTTTTTCTAAAAGCATATCCGCACGACTCTCATCTGCTGAATACCCCTCTTAATCGCTGATGACGCTGAAAGGCGATGCGCAGAGGGGTATTCCCCGCCGGTATTCACGCACACGGCACAGACGACGGCAGAACGGTTAAGGGCGGGTAGAATTATCTATCGGTGACAAAGAAAATATATCGGTTAAAGACCTGACAATCTTAGGGATATAAATGTGTCTGAATGTAAATTTAAAATTTACGCGCTGTCACAGCCGAAAAAGGTTATCACACGGCACCCATTCAGCGGGCAGAAAAAAGCATAACCGGAAGGGGTAATGCCGGGAAAAAGCGATAAAAATCGGTTAATTAGCCATTACCCGGCAGCTATGCGGCGGGATATTTTCATATTGTCATTATCACGCTCATTGATCGTTAAAAAAGATTACGCTTGCCTGTTCGCTGTCTTTCCTGCACGCCACGCTTTAAACAGGCCGCTTTTTTCAGGTGGTCAGTTACAGATAACAGGCTTTTGCTTCGGTGAGCAGGAATAATATTTCCGGAGCGAAAAGAGTCTTAAAGAAATAATCACAATCCGCCATTATATTCGCCTTTCTGTCCGTCTGAACCTGACGCGACTATTTGTGCAAAGCTCAGAACAAACCGGCATTTTGAGATTATCGGACGCCCGCTAGAGTAGAGCCATTACCGACTCAGGATAACCCTCTCTATGCGAAAAACGCTTTTGTCCCTGTTAACGGCGCTGACTCTGGTTCATTCCGCACACGCCGCCACTCCCGCCGATACGCTGGTGGTGGCCGTTCCGCTGGATGGGATCATCAGTTTTGACCCGGCGGAAAGTTTCGAAACGGTCAGCAACAGCAGCCTGCGCAATATCTACCAGATGCTGCTGGAGCCGGATCATCACAATCCGCAGCAGCTCTCCCCGCTGGCCGCGACCCGCTGGCAGGCGGGCAAAACACCGCATAGTCTGGTATTTGATCTTAATCCCCAGGCCCGCTTCGCCAGCGGTAATCCGCTGACCGCTCAGGATGTGGTGTTCTCCTTAACCCGCGCGGTGAAGCTGAATAAAGCGCCCTCTTTTATTCTGGGGGAGTTTGGCTGGACGCCAGAAAATATCGACCAGCAGTTCACGGTGATCAGCGACCACCAGCTTGAGCTGCGCTGGCCGGCGGAGATTGGTCGCGACCTGGCGCTGCGCCTGCTGACCGCGCCGGTCGCCTCAATTGTCGACAGCAGGCTGGTCCGGCAGCACGCCAGTAACAATGACTACGGCAACGGCTGGCTGAAGGTGCACTCGGCAGGCAGCGCCGCCTACGCCATCAGGCAGTTTGTGCCGCTGCAGGCGCTGGTGCTGGAGGCCAATCCCTACAGCACCCAAAAACCGCATCTGAAGCGCGTTCTGCTGAAAGGGGTGGCCGATCCGGGCAGCCGCCGGCTGCTGATCCAGCAGGGTGATGTGGATGTCGCCTATCAGCTCGGCCCGGACCAGATCGCCGCGCTGAAGAACAGGGCGGGGGTGCGCGTCGAGGCCTTCCCGTCGAGCCTGGTTTACTACCTCGGCTTTAACACCCAAAGTCCGCAGCAACCGGCGCTGGGCAATCCGGCGCTGTGGCAGGCGGCGCGCTGGCTGGTGGACTATGAGAGCCTGGCGAACCAGCTGCTGAAGGGTCAGTACCGTATTCACCAGAGCTTCCTGCCGGATGGGTTTGACGGCACCCTGAATACCACGCCGTTCCACTACGATCTGAAAAAGGCACAGGAAATTCTGCAGAAAGGCGGCATTAAACCGGGCACGCATATCGCGCTGACGGTGGTCAACCAGCCGCCTTACATCGACGTGGCGCAGGCGCTGCAGGCGAGCTTCGCTAAAGCCGATGTGCAGCTCGATCTTCAGCCGGTGGCGGAATCTGAGCTGTGGAGCAAAATGCGCAGCCGTGACTTCCAGGCGATCTTCTCCTACTGGGGCGCGGACTACATCGATCCCAACACCAACGCCAGCGCCTTTGCTTATAACGTGCCCGGCGGCGGCAAAACCCTGGCCTGGCGCGTCGGCTGGACGATCCCTGAACTCAGCGCGCAGACCCGCGCCGCCGCCGGAGAGAGTGACGCCGCAAAACGTCGCAGCCTTTACACGGCCCTGCAGACCCGCGTCCAGCAGGATTCGCCGTTTGTTCTGCTGCTGCAGGGCGCAACCCAGGTCGCCGTGCGCAGCAACCTGAAGAGCCTGCAGCAGGGTATCGGCGTCAGCCTGCTCAATTTTGAAGAGGTGCAGAAGTAGAAAACCCGGCAGGGATGGCAGCCTGCCTGACATGACACCAGTAAAAGCGAGGCCGTTGCAGGACAGCGCAACGGCCTCGCTTTTGACGAATTGTTCTCCTCTTCCCTGCCCTTCGCTTGCTATCCTTCAGGCATAACCCGTTGCCCGAGAGAGGAAAATCATGACATCTCCGCTACTGATTGCCCGGACGCCAGACGTCGAACTCCATCTGTTACCGCAAATGGCGAACCGCCACGGCTTAATCACCGGCGCAACCGGCACCGGTAAAACCGTCACGCTGCAGAAGCTGGCCGAGTCCTTCTCCGCCAGCGGCGTGCCTGTCTTTATGGCCGACGTGAAAGGCGATTTAACCGGCGTGGCGATGGCCGGTCAGTCCGGCGAAAAGCTTCAGGAGAGACTGGCGAAGATCGGCGTCACCGACTGGCAGCCGCAGAGCAATCCGGTGGTGCTGTGGGATATCTTCGGCGAGAAAGGCCATCCGGTGCGGGCAACCGTCTCCGATCTCGGCCCGCTGCTGCTGGCGCGCCTGCTGAACCTTAATGAGGTGCAGAGCGGCGTTCTGCAGATTATCTTCCGCATCGCCGATGATCAGGGCCTGCTGCTGCTGGACTTTAAAGATCTGCGCGCCATGACCCAGTACATCGGTGATAACGCGAAGAGCTTCCAGACCCAGTATGGCAATATCAACAGCGCCTCGATCGGCGCGATTCAGCGCGGTCTGCTGACGCTGGAGCAACAGGGTGCAGAGCACTTCTTTGGCGAACCGATGCTGGATATCGCCGACTGGATGCGCGTCGACAGCAACGGTAAAGGCGTCATTAACATCCTCTCCGCTGAAAAGCTCTACCAGATGCCGAAACTCTATGCCACCAGCCTGCTGTGGCTGCTGTCAGAGCTGTATGAGCGTCTGCCGGAAGCGGGCGATCTGGATAAGCCTAAGCTGGTCTTCTTTTTTGATGAGGCGCACCTGCTGTTTACCGACGCGCCGCCGGTGCTGCTGGAGAAGATCGAACAGGTGATGCGCCTGATCCGCTCCAAAGGGGTCGGCGTCTGGTTTGTTACCCAGAACCCGTCGGATATCCCGGATCGGGTGCTGGGCCAGCTTGGCAACCGCGTACAGCACGCCCTGCGCGCCTTCACCCCCAAAGATCAGAAGGCGGTGAAAACCGCCGCAGAGACCCTGCGCGCCAATCCGGCTTTTGACAGCGCAGAGGCCATTCAGGCACTCGGCACCGGCAAAGCACTCATCTCCTTCCTGGATGCCAAAGGCAGTCCGTCGGTCGTCGAGCGCGCCATGGTGATTGCGCCTGGTTCGCGCATGGGTCCGGTGACAGGCGATGAGCGCAACGGTCTGATCAACCATTCGCCGCTGTATGGCAAATATGACACGGACATCGATCGGGAATCGGCTTATGAACGGCTGCAACAGGGCGTGCAGGCCGCCAGTGACAAGGCCAATGCGCCTGAAGCCAAAGGTAACGCGGTGGCGGTCGATGACGGGATTCTGGGGGGATTAAAAGAGATCCTGTTTGGCAGCACCGGTCCGCGCGGCGGCAAGCGGGATGGTGTGGTGCAGACCATGGCGAAGAGCGCCGGGCGTCAGATTACTCACCAGATCATTCGCGGCGTGCTGGGCAGCCTGTTTGGCGGTCGTCGCCGCTAAAGGTGGGTGGCAGCCGGGCTGCCACCTTAACGCTACTGATGTTTCCAGTGGGTGGAGACCGGGTTGGTGACCGTGTTCTTTTCCTGCGTGTAGGTGCCGTTCTGCTGGGCAATCGCTTCGCCGGTATCGACAATCGCGTTCTGGATAAACACATTCTGCTTATCGCCGCGCACAAAGGTCAGCTGATGGAAGGCGGTCTTGTTACCCCAGTCGCTGGAGGGCAGCGAGATAAAGCGCACCGTGAAGGTCTCATCATCGAAACTGCCCTGCATCACGTAGACGCCGTAATGGTTTTCACCCTGCGAGATGATTTTATAGGTGCCGTTGTCGTAGTAATAAATTTCGGCATCGGGAAAGGGTTTTTTGTCGTACATTTTACGGTAATGCAGGACCTGCTTAATGGTGGGCTTGCCGAAGCTGACGGTCAGATTTTTTCCATCGGCAGAGGTGGTCAGCCCTTCTGCATGCGCGCCGATACCACTCATTAACATCAACAGACTGGCGGTTGCCGTTGCGATTGCTTTCACGTGAATTCTCCTGGTCTGGTTCCATGGATAGGGTGTGTCAACGTAAGGAGACTGCCTGCGGAATGTACACCGCCGTAACTGTTTATCAGAGTGGTAATTTTTAAGGTGATTAGTTTTTAGGAACAGTCTGGTCAGCGCCTCGCCCGTCCGGTTAAGACCGCATAAATCCGTGCCAGACTTAACTGCACTTTTCGACCGGGAGAGGAGAACGTTGACCTGTTAAGCAGGCAAACTGCTAAGATCAGGATATGGATAAACAACGCGAACTCAAACGGACCAAACGCCTGGCGCTCTCGCTGCTGCTGCTGGCCGCCCTCACCTTTGTCGTCACACTGTTTCTGCCGCCCAGCTTTTACGTCAGCGGCATCAAAGCCATAGCGGAAGCCGCGATGGTCGGTGCACTGGCCGACTGGTTTGCGGTGGTGGCGCTGTTTCGCCGCGTGCCGGTGCCATTTATTGCCCGCCATACGGCCATTATTCCGCGCAACAAAGATCGCATCGGTGAGAATCTCGGGCGCTTTGTGCAGGAGAAGTTTCTGGATACCGATTCGCTGCTGAATCTGATCCGCCGCTACGATCCCTCCACCCTGCTGGCGCAGTGGCTCAATGCGCCAGGTAACGCCGACCGCGTGGGCCGCCATCTGCTGCAGGTGATGCGCGGCTTCCTGGATCTGACCGATGACACCCGCATCCAGACCTTTATGCGTCGTGCGGTGCATCGCGCTATCGACAAAGTCGATCTTAGCCAGACCAGTGCCCTGGTGCTGGAAAGCCTGACGAAGAACAATCGTCACCAGGCGCTGCTGGACGCGGCAATCGACCAGCTGCTGAAGCTGCTGCACAAACCCACCACCCGGGAATTTATCGCTAACCAGCTGGTGCGCTGGCTGAAGCGCGAGCATCCCATCAAGGCGAAAATGCTGCCGACCGAGTGGCTGGGCGAGCACAGCGCAGAACTGGTGGCGAACGCGGTGGACTCCCTGCTGGATGATGTGGCGCTGGATCAGGGCCATGAGCTGCGGCTGGGCTTTAACCGGGCGGTTGAGAAGCTCATCGTGAAGCTGCAGAGCGACCCGGAAATGGCGGCCCGCGCCGACGAGATCAAAGGCTGGCTGAAAGAGGATGCCTCCTTCAACCGCTACATCGGCGAGCTCTGGAATGATATGCGCAGCTGGCTCAAGGCAGATTTCAGCAGCGAAGAGTCGCGCGTGCAGGCGAAAATAGGCGATGCGGCACGCTGGCTGGGCGAAACCCTGGCCGCCGACCCGGCGCTGCGCGACTCAATGAATCAGCACCTGGAGCAGGCCGCCCGCAGCGTCGCGCCGGAGTTTGCCCGCTTCCTGACGCGCCATATCAGCGACACGGTGAAAAGCTGGGATGCGCGGGATATGTCGCAGCAGATAGAGCTGAACATCGGTAAGGATCTGCAGTTTATCCGCATCAACGGGACGCTGGTGGGTGGCACCATCGGGCTGATCCTCTACCTGCTGTCGCAGCTTCCCGCCGTGCTGCCGGTGGTGAAAGGCTGGCTGGGCTGACGTACCCAAAAAACCTCGCCTCCCTGCGGGGTTTTTTGATCTCTGCGTCAGGCAATAAAGGGCGGTTATGGCTGCTCCAGCGCAGGCTGCGCGACCGCCATAAACGCTTTTACCCTCTCCCGATCCACATCGTTCCACCAGACGCCATCGACTTTGAGCGCACTGGCCACGATCACGGCCTGCGTGCGCGCCAGAATCTGGCAGACGTTGGCGGGCGTCACGCCCGATCCCACCAGCAGCGGTAAGGTGGTGGCAGCGCGGATCTCGTCGATTTCCTCCAGCGTGGCGCTGTCGCCGGTGCGTTGTCCGGTGGCGATAACCGCATCCGCTTCGAAGAAGTCGACATCGCGGGTCAGTTCCCGAATGGAGCGATCGGCCACTATCGCGTGGCTGCCGTGTTTAACATGGCTGTCGGCGAATACCCGGATATGTTCGGCCCGCAGCTGGCTACGGTAGCGCAGCGCTTTCGCGGCAGCCCCTTCAATAAAGCCTTCGTTGGCGATATAAGCATTCGCCCACTGATTGACGCGGATAAAATCCGCCCCGCCCGCCAGCGCGGTGGCAAAGGCAGGCAGCGCGGCATTCGCCAGCACGTTAATGCCCAGCGGCACGCCGAAACGCTCCCGCACTTTTTCCGTAATCACCGCCATCAGCGCCGGCGTTTCCGGGCCAATATCCTCAGGTTTTGAAAAAGGAATATCGCCATGATTTTCCACAATCAGGCCGTGAACCCCGCCAGCAATATAATTTTCCGCATCGCGTAATGCGCGATCAATTATCGCGCTGACAGGTTTGCCCCGATATTTTGGTGAGCCCGGGAAGGGGTCACAGTGAATGACGCCAATAACCGCTTTAGGGCGTGAAAATATCGCTTGTATTGCATCAATTTTTCCTGCTGATATAGCAACCATCGCTTCTTTATCCTGTTCGGGAAAACACTATGCGTGTTTATGTGGCTGGAAATATTACTGTCGATGAAACCTGGTCTGTTACCGATATTCCGGCTAAGGGCGCCTCTGTTCACGGTTATCAGCGATCGCAGGATATCGGCGGAAAAGGCGCGAATCAGGCGATAGTGTTATCCCGTTGCGGCATTGAAACCTGTTTAATTGCCGCGACCGGTCACGACAGCAAAGGAAAATGGATCCGTCAGCAGCTCATGAACGAGCCCGTGACGTTACTGCCCACGCAGCCCATGACCGCGTTGAGCGACACCTCGCTTATTCTGCACAGCGCCGATGGCGATAACGCCATTATTACCAGTACATCGGCGGCAGATGCGCTGGATATCACTACGCTTAGCCACCATCTGGCCAGCGCGCGTCCGGGCGATCTGCTGGTGCAGCAGGGCAATTTCTCGCCTGAAAAAACCCATGCGCTGTTCAGCCTGGCCAAATCCTGCGGCCTGATAACCGTATTTAACCCCTCACCCGTGCACGCCGCTTTTGCCTCATGCTGGTCGCTGGTCGATATCGCCGTGGTCAATCAGCACGAAGCGCAGCAGCTGCAGCCCCGCGCAGTGAAAACGTTAGTGACCACACTGGGCAGTGCGGGCGCCTGGCTGACGCAGGGCGACCAGCGAACGTTTTGTCCGGCGCAACCCGTTCATGCCACAGATACTACCGGCGCAGGCGATACCTTTCTTGCCGTGATGCTGGCTTCCGCGATCCGGCGCGGGGGGGAAATCGATGCATTAGCACTGACGCATGCCAGTCAGGCTGCGGCGCTGACTGTCAGCCGTCACGGGACACGTCAGGCCTTCCCCACCGCAGAGGAACTCGCCGCGCTGCTCCAGTCAGGCGGCGAGCCAGCGGTTATTTAAACATTGCGCGATAACTGTCCACGTTGGCTTTGGTCACCACCGTGGCCGGAACCAGAATGGTTTTCGGCACGGTTTTGCCTGCGGTAATCGCGTTCAGGGCTTTTACCGCCTCTTCACCCATCTTTTTCGGATCCTGTTGCAGGACAGCCGTGACATAACCGCCATCAATCCCGCTGATGGCTTTGGACGTCAGATCCCAGCCAAAGACTTTGATCTCTTTCTGGCGGCCCTGGTTTTCCACCGCCGCAATCGCGCCCAGCAGTGCCGGCTCGCCGGTCGCGTAGATAGCGGTTAAATCCGGGTTACCGGTGATCAGGTTTTCTGCCGCCGTCATCGCCGTATCCTGCACGTTCTGGCCATCAACCACATCCGCGACGGTGATGCCCGGATTGCTTTTGATGGTTTCTTCAAACCCCTTCTGACGCTGGTTCTGCACGGCTGAATTCAGCGCGCCCACAATGCCCAGTCGCGCTTTGCCGCCCATATTTTTCGCCACGTAGTCGACAAAATAGTGACCAATAATTTTGCCGCCTTCCAGGTTATCCACGCCCACCTGTGCCGCCTGTGGGCCCGCCGGTAATACCGCATCAATCGCAATAACCGGTATTCTGGCGGCGGCCGCTTCTTTAATCGCTGGCATAATGCCGTTGACGTCAATCGCGTCCACCATAATGCCCTTCACACCCTGCTGAATATAGGTTTCAATGGCGTCGTTTTGAGACACTGGATTATCGTTGGCGTTAAAGATCACTAAATTTTTACCGCTGGCTTTCGCTGCTTCCTGGGCGCCATTATTCATCTGATTAAAAAACAGGGCCTGCTGATTGATCTGAACCAGCGCATAAGTGGGGGCGGCTTTTGCCAGTGAAAATAATGAACCCGCAGACAGTAAGCCGGTTGCCAGCGCAACAGCACGCAGTTTTCTGGTGTTAAATGCCATCATCTTAAAATTCCTCGTCGGGAATGAGCGATAACCAGTTGATCTCCGCATTAAAATGCAGAGGGAATAGTGTTGGCGGGCAAATATCGTCTGAATGGCTGCTTCAGCCAGAACCTGAATAATCGACTTTCTGCACACCGTCCATTATGGTGCACGTGTGAAAGGAATTAATCGGGTTTGGGAGTGACTCCCGGGTCGTGCGGTAAACTGCCTTTAACATTCGCTTCTGGCTAAATTTTGTCAAGCGATTATTTTATCGTCAGCGGGCATGGAAAAACTGTCTCCGCTGCGCGCAACTGTGTTACTGATAGCCGATTCCGGGCAAGATGGCAGGTGATATGAGTAAAAAACGGGTGCTGTTATCGGATGTGGCAGCGCTGGCCGGGCTCTCTAAAGCGACCGTATCCCGCTATATGAATCAAAGCATTATGCTGCCGCAGGAGACGATTGATCGCATTGAAGCGGCGATTCGTCAGCTGGATTATCGCGGTAACAGCCTGGCGCGTCGCCTGAGCAAGGGCGGCAGCGAAACCCTGGGGCTGGTGCTGCCCGATATTACCAATCCCTTCTTTGCCGAACTGGCAGATGCCGCCGAAGAAGCCGCCTCTGCCCATGGCTACAGCCTGGTACTCTGTATTACCCGCAACCATCCGGACAAAGAGAGTCAGTTTATCCGCTGGCTGGATACCTGCCAGGTGGATGGCCTGCTGTTTACCACCAACCATCCTGATAACGGTCTGTTACGCAAAGAGATTAACCGCCACCAGCGCATCGTGCTGCTGGATGAGGACATCCCTGGCAGCGTCGTGCCTAAGGTGTTTGCCGACAACGTTCAGGGTGGACGGATGGCTACCGAAAATCTGATTGCTGCGGGTCATCGGGATATCGCCTTTGTCGGCGGCCCGGCGGAACTGATGAGTGTACGCGAACGCTACCAGGGGTTCTGCACCGCAATGGAGCAGGCTGGCCTGCGTGTCCCGCCCGAATGGGTGATGTACGGCGAATACCAGCGTGAGTTCGGTAAACAGGCGCTGGAACAGCTGTTCAGCCGCGCAGAGCGCCCCACCGCCGTCTTTGCCGCCAGCGATTTTCTGGTACTGGGATTGATGGATGGCCTGCGCGCGCGCGGACTCAGCGCGCCCGACGCGCTGTCGCTGGTGGGCTTTGATGACGCCACCTATGCTGACTTCACCCAGCCGCGTATATCCACCATCCGCCAGCCCGCACGTGAACTGGGCCGCACGGCCGTAGAGATCATGTTGCGTATCCTGAATGATGACCTCCCCGTCCCCGCCGAAACCCGTCTGCAGGTTGAATGGGTGGCGCGCGACTCGATACGGATCCGTTAACCACGACCCAGAATGGCGCAAAAGCGCACAATAGTGGCGCAAAAAGTGAGCGCCTTTATTTTGCCGGTTTCTGTTCAGTAAACCGGTTTACCAGAAGTCAAACGGCAAATGTGCTGTATTACAGTGAGTTAGATCCTAAGTGCCACGCCGGGTCACAGACTGGCACGGAAGCTGCACTGTCTCACCCGGCAAACAAATATCGTGTAGCGTGTTGTTCTGTGTGTTGTGACAAAGGGTTTATCCTGCAGGTAAACCGGTTTACAAGGGCGTAAACCGTGCCGGATAGCCCCTTTTTACATGCAGAGTAACGGTCCCGTTAGTGGTGATGGGAGTAATCATATGCAGCAGGCACACACTGCCCTGACACGGGTAGAGATGGTGAATATTACCAAGACTTATGGCGCAATCCGGTCTCTGCAGGGCGTCAACCTGCAACTGGCTCCGGGTGAAGTGCTGGGTCTGGTGGGCGATAACGGCGCGGGAAAATCCACGCTGACTAAGGTGCTGTCAGGTGCGGTCGTCCCGACCAGCGGCACGATTCGTATTGATGGTGAAGAGCAGCATTTCTCTAACCCGGCGGATTCGCGCCGCTGCCATATCGAGATGGTGTATCAGGACCTGTCGCTGTGCGACACCGTCGATGTGGCAGGCAACCTGTTTATGGGACGTGAACCGATGAAGTCCATTTTCGGCATCCCGTTTCTGGACGAAGAAAAAATGCACACTGACGCGCGGGAAATGCTGAAAGGACTGGGAATTTCTATCCCGGATACCCGGCTGCTGGTGCGCAACTTATCCGGCGGGCAGCGCCAGGCGATTGCCATTGCACGCGCTGCCGCCTTCGATCCCAAGGTACTGATTATGGATGAACCCACCGCCGCGCTGGCCGTCGCCGAAGTGGAGGCGGTGCTGGAGCTGATCCGCCGGGTGTCGGCACGGGGCGTGAGCGTCATCCTGATCACCCATCGCTTACAGGATCTCTTCCTGGTGTGCGATCGCATCATGGTGATGTACGAAGGCACCAATGTGGCGGAGCGCCGCGTGGCCGAAACGGATCTGACCGAGATCGTCAATTTGATCGTGGGTGAGAAGTTTGTCGCCCGCTCGGCCGCCGTGCACTGAGCGAGGTAACAGGATGACTATTATGAATCTGAGCAGTTCCCGTATGACACAGCACTCGCTGCCGCGTCGTCTGCTGCACAACCACTCTGGCGTGGTGAGCATCGCGCTGTTTTTCGTGTTCTGCTGCGTGGTCTTTTCCCTGATCACCGGCAACTTCCTCAGCAGTGCTAACTGGCTGAATATCATTCGCCAGAGCGCGCCGCTGCTGATTGTCGCCACGGCGATGACGCTGGTGATCACCACGGGCGGGATCGATCTTTCCGTAGGATCGACGCTGGCGCTGGTCGGCGCCCTTTCCGCTATCGCGCTGAATAACTGGGGCCTGCCCTGGCCGGTGGTGTTGCTGGGCGGCTTGCTGCTGGGCGCGCTGGTGGGGGCCATTAACGGCTTCTTTATCGCTTACGAAGGCATTCCGGCCTTTATCGTCACGCTGGCGACCCTGGCGGTGGTGCGCGGCGTGGCGCTGCTGATTACCCAGGGCTACTCCATTCCCATCCCTGCCGACAGCCCGTTCGCTTTAATGGGCCGCGCCTGGGTACTGGGCGTGCCAATGCCCGCGCTGATTGGCATCGTGGCGCTGATCGTCGGCCATATCGCGCTGAATCATATGCGTTTTGGTCGCTATGTCACGGCGATTGGCGCGAATGCGGAAGGCGCGCGCCGGAGCGGCATTAACACCAAAGCCGTAACCATGAAGGTCTACATCCTCAGCGGTATGGCGGCGGCGCTGGCGGGCATGATCATCACCGCGCGTCTGGGCAGCGGCTCCTCCAACCAGGGCGAAGGCTTCGAGTTGCAGGTGATCGCGGCGGTGGTGCTGGGCAGTACCAGCCTGTTTGGCGGCTTCGGAACCGTTATCGGCACGCTGCTCGGCGCACTGTCGATTGCCATCATACAGAACGGCCTGATTCTGTCGCATATCTCCCCGTTTTACACGCAGATCGCCACCGGTACGATTATTCTGCTGGCCATCTGGCTCAACACCCGCATTCTCAACCCGACGCGATCGGCGGCGAAAGGATAGCTGATGAAACACTCTATTTTTCGTCATCCCGATCCGCTGCCGCTGGGCAGCAACAGCGGCTATGTGATGACCGTCCTTGGCCCGCTGCCGGTGAGTGAGATGGGCGTGACGCTGATGCACGAGCACATTCTGCTGGATGCCTCCGGCAAGTGGGTTCCGCCCTGCTGCTGTGGCGAGCGTCACCTGGCGGAAATGCCGGTCAGCATCGAAAACCTGGGCGAGCTGTCGCTTAATCCGCTGATCAGCCGCGATAACTGTCAGCTGTTTGATGTGGATCTGGCGATTGAAGAGCTGATGAAGTTCCGGGCACTGGGCGGCGAGACGGTGGTGGATCCCACCAATATCGGCATTGGCCGTGACCCGAAAGCGCTGCAGCGCATCGCGCGCCTGACCGGGCTGAACATCATCATGAGCACCGGGCTGTATCTGGAGCCCTCACATCCCGACTGGGTCAAATCGATCAGCATCGACGCACTCGCTGACAGGCTGATTTACGACCTGGGCGGCAGAGAGGAGAAACCCGAGGTGCTGGCTGGCCTGATCGGCGAAATCGGTGTGTCCAGCCGCTTTACCCCTGACGAGGAGAAATCCCTGCGGGCGGCGGGCCGCGCCAGTGCCGCGACACGGGTGCCGGTTGAGGTGCATCTGCCCGGCTGGGAGCGCTTAGGTCATCGGGTGCTGGATATCCTGGAAGAAGAAGGCGCTGACCTGCGTCATGTGGTGCTGTGCCACATGAACCCCAGCTTTGCCGATAAGCGCTACCAGCGCGATCTGGCACAGCGCGGCGCCTTTCTGGAATATGACATGATCGGCATGAGCTATTACTACGCCGATGAGACCGCGCAGTCACCGTCCGATGAGGAGAATGCCCGCGCCATTCGCGAGCTGATCGATGACGGCTTTATCGAACAGATTTTGCTGTCGCAGGACGTGTTCCTGAAAACCATGCTGACCCGCTACGGCGGTCACGGCTATGGCTACATCCTTAAACATTTTGTCCCGCGCCTGAAACGCCATGGCGTCAGCGGCGAACAACTTGAAACCTTACTGATTGCTAACCCACAGCGCGTTTTTGGTGGGTAAGGGAGAACCTGAATGCAGAAGAAAATTTTACTGGTCGGCGAGTCCTGGACCAGCACGTCTGTTCACGTCAAAGGCTTCGATCAGTTTGCCACCGCCACCTGGCATAATGGCGCGACCGACTTTATGGCGGCGCTGGCCGACAGCGATTATGCCATCACCTACATGCCCGCCCATGCTGCCGCCACCGACTTTCCTTTAACCCCGGACGGGCTTCAGCAGTGGGATGCGATCATTCTGTCCGACATCGGCGCCAATACGTTGCTGCTGCACCCGGATACCTGGCTGAAGAGCCAGCGCACGGCAAATCGCCTGACGCTGATCCACGACTATGTGGCGGCGGGCGGCGCGCTGATGATGATTGGCGGCTACTTCAGTTTTCAGGGTATCAATGGCGGCGCGCGCTATCGCAACACGGCGGTCGAGAACGTCCTGCCGGTGCGCTGCCTGGCCTGGGATGATCGCATCGAAACGCCCGAAGGCGTTTATCCCTGCGTGACCGAATCTCACGCGCTGTTCGCCGGTATGCCAGACGACTGGCCATGGCTACTGGGCTATAACGAAGTGGAGATGCACCCGGAAGGTAAACTGCTGGCGACCATCGCCGGCACCTCACATCCGCTGCTGGCGGTGCGCGAGTATCAGCAGGGTCGCTCACTGGTCTGGACCAGCGATATGTCTGCGCACTGGCTGCCGCAGGAATTTGCTCAGTGGCCGGGTTACCGCCAGCTGTGGATCAACTGCCTGGACTGGTTAACGGTGCGCGGATGATGAGCCAGAGCCAGACGCTGGCGCAGCAGCTGTTGCGCTTTGACACCATTAATCCCCCGGGCAACGAAGCGGCCTGTATGCACTTTCTGGCAGAGTGGCTGGCGGAACGGGGCTTTGAGGTCACCCTGTCCCCCTTCGGTGAAAATCGCCTGAACCTGATTGCCCGTCTCCCTGGCCGTCAGCCCGGCCCGCAGCTGGCGTTTACCGGCCATCTGGATACGGTCCCGCTCGGCAATGCTGACTGGCAGTTCGATCCGTTTGGTGAAATCGTGGGTGACCGGCTTTACGGTCGCGGTTCGAGTGACATGAAGGCCGCTGTCGCGGCTTTTGCTGTGGCCTGCGTGACGCATCAGCAGGCGATTCAGCAGGGCTCCGGCGTCGTGCTGATGATCACCGGCGGGGAGGAGACGGGCTGTGACGGCGCGCGGGCGCTGATTGCTGCCGCTGACCTGCCCGATGTCGGCGCATTGATTGTCGGCGAGCCCACCGCCAACTATCCGGTTATCGGCCATAAAGGCGCACTCTGGCTACGCTGTGAAACGCGCGGGAAAACGGCCCATGGCGCGATGCCGGAACTGGGCATTAATGCCATTTATCTGGCGGCGGAGGCTCTGGGCAGGATCCAGCACTTCTCGCCTGGCGCGCCACATCCGCTGATGAAGCAGCCGACCGTTAACGTCGGACGCATTTCAGGCGGCCTGAACATTAACTCTGTGCCCGATCGCACCCAATTTGATGTGGATATCCGCAGCGCACCCAATCTGCAGCACGCCACCATCCGACAGCAACTGACAACCTTACTGGGAGAGAGCGTAACGGTGACGACGCTGGTGGATCTGCCGGCCGTGCTGAGCGAAGAGAATCACGCCTGGATTCATTCCGTTTATCAGCATTGTCAGGCGTTACATGACGCTCCGCTAACGCCGCGCATTGTGCCCTATTTTACTGATGCGTCACTGTTGTTGCCCGCACTGGGTACGCCGCCCTGCATTATCCTTGGTCCCGGCGAGCCATCCATGGCTCACCAGACCGATGAATATTGCCTGCTGAGCCGGTTAGCGGAAGCGGAGCTGTTGTATGGTGCGTTGATTAACGACTGGATGAGGTCATAGAGGGGTGCCTCAGACGGCCGGGCGAACAAAGGGGCGCACGGCGCCCGCCATAAAAAAGGCCGCCCTGAGAGGCGGCCTTTTTTCATTCACGGTGCTTAGCGCCGCTTAATCAGCATAAACATACTGATCGCAAAGAACGCAAAGCTTGGCAGAATCGCCCCCAGCACCGGCGGCAGTCCGTAAACCAGACTCAGCGGGCCGAAAATCTGATCCAGCACGTAGAACAGGAAGCCGAAGCTGATACCGGTCACGACCCGTACCCCCATCGACACGCTGCGCAGCGGACCGAAAATAAACGACAGCGCCATCAGCATCATCACCGCCACCGACAGCGGCTGGAAAATCTTGCTCCACATATTCAGCCGGTAACGTCCTGACTCCTGGCCGCTCTGCTTCAGATACTTACTGTAGTTATAGAGACCGCGAATCGATAACGCATCCGGGTCGAGCGCCACCACGCCCAGCTTGTCGGGCGTCAGATTGGTTTTCCACTCGCCGCTCAGACTCTGTGAGCCGGTAATCTGCTTCGGATCGGTCAGGTTCGACTCATCGACCTGTGACAGTATCCAGCGCTTTTTGTCTTTATCCCAGGTCGCCGTCGCCGCATAACGCACGCTCTGTAAACGGCGCTGATCGGTAAAGTTATAGATGCTGACGCCGTCAATCTCATTGTCGCCTTTAATGCGCTCAATAAAGATGAAGTTGTTGCCATCCTTCGCCCACAGACCATTCTGCGTCGACACCAGTGCGCCGCCGTAAAGCTGCTGCGCCCGGTAGTTACGCGCCATCTGCTCGCCTGACGGCGCCACAAATTCCCCGATCGCCATGGTCAGCAGCACCAGCGGAATCGCCGTTTTCATCACCGACAGCGCCACCTGCATGCGGGTAAAGCCCGCCGCCTGCATCACCACCAGCTCACTGCGCTGCGCCAGCGCGCCCAGTCCCAGCAGTGCACCCAGCAGGGCCGCCATCGGGAAGAAAATCTCAATATCTTTGGGTACGCTCAGCAGGGTGTAATAGCCGGCGCTCAGCGCGCTGTAGCTCCCCTGCCCGGTCTTACGCAGCTGATCGACGAACTTGATGATGCCGGAAAGCGACACCAGCATGAACAGCGTCAGCATTATCGTATTGAAAATCGTTTTACCGATATAACGGTCAAGAACGCGAAACATCAGACTGACCCTCCGCGTGTAAAGCGGGCGCGAACCCGACGCATCGGCACCGTATCCCACAGGTTAAGCACTATCGCCAGCAGCAGATAGCTGATATTCACCACCCACATCCACACACCCGGATCGAGGCGGCCTTTTGCTCCGCTCGACTTCAGCGAACTCTGCAGCAGGAAGAAGATCAGATAGAGCAGCATCGCAGGCAGCATCGACAGCACGCGTCCCTGACGGGGGTTCACCACGCTGAGCGGCACCACCATCAGCGCCATCACCAGCACCGCGAACACCAGCGTCAGACGCCAGTGCAGCTCGGCCTTAAACTCAGGCGTGTTGTTGCTGAACAGGCCGGTAAAGCTCGACTGCTCTGCATCATTCGGATCGAGCGTCGCCGCCTTATAGCCCACAATCGCCTGATAGTTGGTGAAGTCGGTAATGCGGAAGTCACGCAGCAGGGCCGTGCCCTCAAAGCGGGTACCCTTATCCAGCGTCACCACCTGCGAACCATCTTTACGCTGCTCCATGTGGCCGCTGTCAGCCAGCACCACCGACGGACGCGCATTGCCTTTAGGCCGCAGCTGCGCCAGGAAAACGTTGCCAAACTGGTTGCCCTTTACATCCTCGACAAACAGCACGGCGCTGCCGTCGCTGGAGGTCTGGAACTGGCCAGCGGCCATCGCCGCGGCTCCCGGGTTCGCTTTGGCGTTCTGCGTTACCTCATCCTGATAACGGGATGACCAGGGGCCGAGCCAGATAACGTTCACCGCCGCCACCAGCGAGGTAAACAGCATCAATACCATCGCCGCTTTAACCAGCACAGCCTTACTCAGGCCGCAGGCGTGCATCACGGTAATTTCACTTTCCGTGTAAAGCCGTCCCAGCGTCATCAGGATCGCCAGAAACAGACTTAAGGGCAGTATAAGTTGTGCCATTTCAGGCACGCCGAGTCCTAACAGTGTCAGAACCAGGTTTGTCGGCACTTCGCCATCCACCGCGGCTCCCAGGATCCTGACTAACTTCTGGCAAAAGAAGATGAGTAGCAGGATAAACAGGATAGCCAGCTGGCTTTTGAGCGTTTCCCGAACCAGATATCTAATGATGATCACGCTTAGTACGCCTGTGAAAACTTGTCTTTTTGCAGGAAAATCGCTAGTTTCAACGCTTATCAGCCATTTTTCTTCATCAATGGCCGTCGTCGTAGCTAAAATTGTATGAAAAACGCGTCCGGGTGGTGAAAAAACAACATCTTGTCACCCTGATTCATTATGACCTCCAGCGGCAGAATGTCATGCTGCGACAATGAATAAATGGGTCATGAGCGCGCTACATTCTAGCGGCAGCAGCGGCCGTTGTCTTTAAGATTCAGGAGAGTGCATGGAGTTCAGTGTAAAAAGCGGAAGCCCGGAAAAACAACGCAGTGCCTGCATTGTCGTTGGCGTTTTCGAACCGCGTCGTCTGTCACCGATTGCCGAACAGCTGGATAAAATCAGTGACGGTTACATCAGTGCCCTGCTGCGCCGCGGCGAGCTGGAAGGAAAAGTGGGCCAGACACTGCTGCTGCATCATGTGCCAAATATCCTGTCTGAGCGTATTCTGCTGATTGGCTGCGGGAAAGAGCGTGAACTGGACGAACGCCAGTACAAGCAGGTCATTCAGAAAACCATCAATACGCTGAACGACACCGGCTCCATGGAAGCGGTCTGCTTCCTGACCGAGCTGCATGTCAAAGGTCGCAATACCTACTGGAAAGTGCGTCAGGCGGTGGAAACCTCAAAAGAGGCGCTCTACAACTTTGATCAGCTGAAGAGCAACAAAGCCGAGCCACGTCGCCCGCTGCGCAAGCTGGTGTTCAACGTGCCGACCCGTCGCGAGCTGACCAGCGGCGAGCGGGCGATCCAGCACGGGCTGGCGGTTGCCGCCGGTATGAAAGCGGCGAAAGATCTCGGCAACATGCCGCCTAACATCTGTAACGCCGCCTATCTGGCGTCACAGGCGCGCCAGCTGGCCGATGCCTTCAGCAAAAATGTGACCACCCGCGTGATCGGCGAACAGCAGATGAAAGAGCTGGGCATGAACGCCTATCTCGCCGTCGGCGCCGGGTCGCAGAATGAGTCGCTGATGTCGGTCATTGAATACAAAGGCAATCCGGACGCCGAAGCGCGCCCGATTGTGCTGGTAGGTAAAGGGCTGACCTTTGACTCCGGCGGCATCTCCATCAAGCCTGCCGACAGCATGGATGAGATGAAGTATGACATGTGCGGCGCCGCCGCGGTCTATGGCGTCATGCGTATGGTGGCCGAGCTGAACCTGCCGCTGAACGTGGTCGGCGTGCTGGCGGGCTGTGAAAATATGCCGGATGGCCGTTCGATGCGTCCGGGTGACGTGCTGACCACCATGTCAGGCCAGACGGTCGAAGTACTGAACACCGACGCCGAAGGCCGTCTGGTACTCTGTGATGCGCTGACTTACGTCGAGCGTTTCGACCCGGAAGTGGTGATCGACGTCGCGACGCTGACCGGTGCCTGCGTGATTGCGCTGGGCCATCACATCAGCGGCCTGCTGTCGAACCACAATCCGCTGGCGCATGAGCTGATCAGCGCGTCCGAGCAGTCCGGCGATCGCGCCTGGCGTCTGCCGATGGCGGATGAGTTCCAGGAGCAGCTGGAGTCCAACTTTGCCGATATGGGCAACATTGGAGGCCGTCCGGGCGGCGCGATCACCGCCGCCTGCTTCCTGGCGCGTTTCGCCCGCAAATATAACTGGGCGCACCTGGATATCGCCGGAACCGCCTGGCGCTCCGGCAAGGCCAAAGGCGCCACCGGTCGTCCGGTGCCGATGCTGTCACAGTTTCTGTTGAATCGGGCAGGATTGAACGGCGACGATTAAGCGCCCTCTTTTCTGACAGCAAGGGCGGATCTGATTCCGCCCTTGATCTTCTGATGAGCAAACCGATGAAAAACGCAACCTTCTACGTGCTGGAAACCGATGCCACCCAGGATGGCCTGAGCGCTGTTGAAGCGCTGGTGTGCAATCTGGCGGAAACACGCTGGCGGGCCGGAAAGCGGGTGCTGATTGCCTGCGAAGATGAACAGCAAGCCATTCGTCTCGACGAAGCGCTGTGGCAACGACCGGCCAATGCCTTCGTGCCGCACAACCTGGCGGGTGAAGGCCCGCGCTACGGTGCGCCGGTTGAGCTGGCCTGGCCACAGCGTCGCGGCAGTTCACCGCGCGACCTGCTGATTAGCCTGCTGCCCCACTTCGCAGATTTTGCTACTGCTTTCCATGAAGTGATAGACTTCGTTCCTTACGAAGACGCTCTCAAACAACTCGCGCGCGACCGCTACAAAGCGTATCGCAGCGTGGGTTTCCAATTGAATACGGCAGCGCCACCACAGCCGCAAACGACATAGCAGAAATGGAAAAGACATATAACCCGCAAGATATCGAGCAGCCGCTTTACGAGCACTGGGAAAAGCAGGGCTACTTCAAACCGAATGGCGACACCAGCCAGGAAAGCTTTTGCATCATGATCCCGCCGCCGAACGTCACCGGTAGCTTGCACATGGGTCACGCCTTCCAGCAAACCATCATGGACACCATGATCCGTTACCAGCGCATGCAGGGCAAAAACACCCTGTGGCAGGCGGGAACGGACCACGCGGGCATCGCCACGCAGATGGTGGTTGAGCGCAAGATTGCGGCTGAAGAGGGCAAAACGCGCCAGGATTATGGCCGCGATGCGTTCATCGAAAAAATCTGGGAGTGGAAAGCGGAATCCGGCGGCACCATTACCCGCCAGATGCGTCGCCTCGGTAACTCCGTTGACTGGGAGCGCGAGCGCTTCACGATGGACGAGGGCCTCTCCAACGCTGTTAAAGAGGTGTTTGTTCGCCTCTACAAAGAGAACCTGATCTATCGTGGCAAACGCCTGGTGAACTGGGACCCGAAACTGCGCACCGCAATCTCCGATCTGGAAGTGGAAAATCGCGAGAGCAAAGGCTCGATGTGGCATATCCGTTATCCGCTGGCGGATGGCGCTAAAACCGCTGACGGCAAAGATTATCTGGTCGTCGCCACCACCCGTCCGGAAACCCTGCTGGGCGACACCGGCGTGGCCGTGAACCCGGAAGATCCGCGCTATAAAGATCTGATCGGCAAATTCGTGATGCTGCCGCTGGTTGGCCGCCTGATCCCGATCGTCGGCGACGAACACGCGGACATGGAAAAAGGCACCGGCTGCGTCAAAATCACCCCGGCTCATGACTTCAACGACTACGAAGTCGGCCGTCGTCATCGCTTACCGATGATCAACATCCTGACCTTTGACGGCGATATCCGCGACCGCGCTCAGGTGTATGACACCAACGGCGAAGCCAGCGATGTCTGCTCCGACGACATCCCGGCCGCCTTCCAGGGCATGGAACGCTTTGCCGCGCGTAAAGCAATTGTCGCCGCGGTGGATGAACTGGGCCTGCTGGATGAGATCAAACCCCACGACCTGACCGTTCCTTACGGTGACCGTGGCGGCGTAGTGATTGAACCGATGCTGACCGACCAGTGGTATGTGCGTACCGCCCCGCTGGCGAAAGTGGCGGTTGAAGCCGTTGAGAACGGTGATATCCAGTTCGTGCCGAAGCAGTACGAAAACATGTACTTCTCCTGGATGCGCGATATTCAGGACTGGTGTATTTCCCGTCAGCTGTGGTGGGGTCACCGCATTCCGGCGTGGTATGACAACGACGGCAACGTCTACGTCGGCCGCACTGAAGACGAAGTGCGCGCGGAAAACAACCTGGCCGCCGATGTGGCGCTGCGTCAGGATGATGACGTGCTGGACACATGGTTCTCCTCAGGCCTGTGGACCTTCTCTACCCTGGGCTGGCCGGAGAACACCGAAGCGCTGCGCACCTTCCATCCGACCGGCGTGCTGGTCAGCGGCTTCGACATCATCTTCTTCTGGATTGCCCGCATGATCATGCTGACCATGCACTTCATCAAAGATGAAAATGGCAAACCGCAGGTGCCGTTTAAAACCGTCTACATGACCGGTCTTATCCGTGATGAAGAGGGTCAGAAGATGTCAAAATCCAAGGGCAACGTGATTGACCCGCTGGATATGGTTGATGGCATCTCGCTGGAAGCGCTGCTGGAAAAACGTACCGGCAACATGATGCAGCCTCAGCTGGCCGAAAAGATCCGCAAACGTACCGAGAAGCAGTTCCCGAACGGCATCGAGCCATCAGGCACCGATGCGCTGCGCTTTACGCTGGCGGCACTGGCCTCAACCGGTCGCGACATCAACTGGGACATGAAGCGCCTGGAAGGGTATCGCAACTTCTGTAACAAGCTGTGGAACGCCAGCCGCTTTGTGCTGATGAACACCGAAGAGCAGGATTGCGGACAGAATGGCGGCGAGATGACGCTGTCGCTGGCGGATCGCTGGATCCTGACCGAGTTCAATCACACGGTGAAAGCCTACCGTGAAGCGCTGGATACCTATCGCTTCGATATCGCGGCGAACATCCTGTATGACTTCACCTGGAACCAGTTCTGTGACTGGTATCTGGAGCTGACCAAGCCGGTCATGAACAGTGGCAGTGAAGCGGAGCTGCGTGGCACCCGTCACACGCTGGTTCACGTACTGGAAGCGCTGCTGCGCCTGGCGCACCCGATCATTCCGTTTATCACGGAAACCATCTGGCAGCGCGTGAAAGGCCTGAAAAACATCAGCGATGACACCATCATGCTGCAGCCGTTCCCGCAGTTTGATGCCGCCAAGGAAGATGCGGAAGCGAAAGCCGATATCGAGTGGATGAAGCAGGCGATCGTTGCCGTGCGTAATATCCGTGCGGAGATGAACATTGCGCCGAGCAAGCCGCTGGATGTGCTGCTGCGTGACTGTTCACCGGCTGCCCAGCGCCGCGTTGAAGAGAACCGTAATTTCCTGTCACGCCTGGCGCGTCTGGAAAGCCTGACCATTCTGCCGGCAGGCGATAAAGGTCCGGTCTCGGTCACTAAAATTGTGGAAGGCGCAGAGCTGCTGATCCCGATGGCGGATCTGGTCGACAAAACCGCTGAGCTGGAGCGTCTGGCGAAAGAGCTGGTTAAGCTGGATGTGGAAATCGAGAAGATCGAGACCAAGCTGGCGAACGAAGGCTTTGTTTCACGCGCGCCGGAAGCCGTGGTGGCGAAAGAGCGCGAGCGCGTGGCAGACCTGCAACAATCAAAAGCAAAACTGATTGAACAGCAGGCGGTCATTGCGGCACTCTGATTAACAGTTTGCTCTGAAAAAACCCCGCGCAAGAGCGCGGGGTTTTTTATTATTATCGTTATTAAAGCTCGCCATTACTCAAGCGTCTTTGCCCCACTCATTTATCCAGTTAAACACGCAATCGCATAAACTCACAATCGAGCCACGTATGATTGATATCTTCTTACATAACAATTTTGACTGGAGCTCTCCAATAGAAATGACAAAAGAAGCAGATTCTATAATAGACTTACCTCTCTACTTTTATTCAACGCATCATAGAGCTATACAAAACAATTAACGCAGCCTCGGTTCTGATCTGATTATTTCTGGCTATCAGGCAATACTGACTTAATTCTCTTAATTTAGATTTAGAATCTTCGTCCACCTTCCATATTAATGCATTTTTTTGTAAGGCTTTAGTTCTTAAATCCTGCAGATCAGAAGGACAAACAAGCCAGACTTCGCCATTAGAAAAAGCCTGGACACCTTTAACAAGACGGTATTGACCTATTACTCTTGTTACCCCCCATACTTTTTCGGGAAAATAGTATGCAGGAAAATCATCTGCTTTGAAGGAAAAAACTTTAGCTTTCCAGGAAGCCATCCCCACCAATTCAATTCCACGCTGATTAATTTGAATAAGCAAAGCAGGAAAAACACCGAAGATAATAGCAAGTATAATAGGTGAGAGTAATAATGAAGGATGAATAGGCTGGACTCGCCTGAATTTACTCTTAAACAGAGCCATAAGTGCAGGCATAAAAAGCAATACATATAAAATTACTACAATCGTGTATTGAACAACCAACTCCTCACCAGTAAAATACACTTCTAAATCAATAAGAATAAAAAGAGGCAAAATCGAAATAAAAGCAACACAGAGCGACATGGCACAGTAAAAAAAGTTTATCGTCATTTGGTTTGCTTTAAAATTTTCCCACGCGAACCATTTCCTCAGATCATTGCTTACGGTATTATCACGTGCATACATCCTTTCCAATCGGCAAAGAAAATACCGCAAATAGTCTTGCCTTTCTTTATTTATGAAATAATTACAAGCTATGTGTGTAATTAAACCTAGCATAGCAGGGATAATAAAAATCCAAATACCCGCCTCATCATTAATAAGAAGCACCGCAAGCGCGCTAAGAATAGTTATTAATGCAGTAAGCGCCGTACACCCTTCATTATATTCAACCCCAAGTCTTTCCCGGACGCTTAGTTTCTTTTTATCTCCAACTGTACTTTTCAGACCCATTAAAGAACAAAGAGTTGAAGGAATGAAAAACATAATAGAGATAGTAAGAAAGAATACCAATGAAGAAATTAATATAGATAAGATTCCTGAAGAATTACCAATAACTAACGGAAAGAAGTCAACTCGCCCAATCCATTTGAAGTATGCCCAAACATTTACAAACCCTATGACTATAAAAACAAAAGATAAGTTTTTATAGTTTTTACATAGCCAACGAAATGCTGTCATTCTCTGCCTCGCTGCATTATCAGTAATATTGCTTTTAGATGACGATAATGTTACTTCTGGTAAATGTCTAACCGATTCGCATAACCCAACTCCAACATGATTTCTGACTCTCAACACCTCCAGGTGCGGCCGATTACTGCCGCCGATAATCCGCATATCGCTCATGTCATCCGCGTTGTTTCGGCGGAATTTGGGCTGACGGCTGACAAGGGCTATACCGTCTCCGATCCCCAGCTCGACCAGCTATTTGAGCTCTACAGTGCCGATCAGAGCGCCTACTGGATTGTTGAGTATCAGGGCAAGGTGGTGGGCGGCGGAGGCGTGGCGCCTCTCGCCTGCAGTGCGCCAGACATCTGCGAACTGCAGAA
Source organism: Pantoea sp. ARC270 (assembly GCF_003236725.1). Lineage (NCBI taxonomy): Bacteria > Pseudomonadati > Pseudomonadota > Gammaproteobacteria > Enterobacterales > Erwiniaceae > Pantoea > Pantoea sp. ARC270. The sequence goes on along the minus strand of NZ_PUGA01000006.1, from coordinate 30,274 downwards.
AATGTACTTCCTGCCCGTGGTGCGCGGCCAGGGCCTGGCGCGCGAGCTGGCGCTGCGGGCGATGGATCATGCACGCAGCCACGGCTTCCGTCGCTGCTACCTTGAAACCACCGCCAGCCTCACCCGCGCCATCAGACTCTATGAGTCGCTGGGCTTTGCGCACATCGAAGGCGCGATGGGCTGCACCGGCCATGTGGATTGCGAAGTACGCATGCTGAAGACTTTATAAACCGCGCTCCACGTAACGCATATCGTTGATGGACTCGATTTTAAACTGCCCGTTATCGGTGTAGCGCAGCAGCGTCACGCTGGCATTCTTAAGCTGCTCGCGTAACGAAGTATCGCCCAGCGCCTGCAGCAGCGTAGTGATAGCCATACCGTGACTGACCACCAGCACATTGCCTCCGCCCTGCTGCTGCGCCTGCTTCGCGATTGCCGTTATACTCTCCACCATGCGCTTAGCTACCTGCTGATAGGTTTCGGCCTGGCCGGAGGATTTAATCCCAGGCAGCGATGGCGTGCCTGCGGCTTCCGCCTCATGAATCGCATCGATCATCCTGTCCATCTGAATTTTACCGGCGTTGAATGCCTCCAGCAGCGCCGTGTCGGAGGGATAACCCGCCTGAAGGGCGGCAGCGGTAATCAGATTTTTATCCAGATCGCCTTCATAAAGGCCAAATCCCACCTCGCGCAGCCCTTTCATCTCCTTCAGCACAGGCGGATTTTTCCAGTTCTTCATCACCAGCTGCGCGGTTTCTCTCGCCCGACCCGAATCGCTGGACCAGGCCGCGACGAAGGGCAACGGCTGTAAACCCCGCCCCAGTTGCTCTGCAACCGCAGCCCCGGAAGCGGTCAGCGGCGTATCGGCCCATCCCTGAGCGCGATGCACCGTGTTAAACATGGTCTTGCCATGCCGGGTCACATAGAGCATCACATCCGCGGCCCAGGCGGAGCCGGCAGTGCTGACGGAGATGAGGGCAATTAACATCAGGGTTTTCAGTTTCGTTTTCATTTTACTCTCCGGGTTAAAAAAGATTGAATTTATATTGAATGACCACTTCGGCGGATAAACTGCGGGAGCGCTGAACTTTTCCCTGACTATTCAGGCGTGGAGTCTCTTTACTGTTTTTATATGACCAGCCATAACCGGTCAGCGTAAATAGCGTCAGATTTTTAAAGGAGGGATGCTGATTACTGAACTGATTAATTAATGAAACCTCGCCAGTTCGTACAAGATTATTACGATAATGGAACTGACCATAATTAAGCTGTATTCCACTGCTGATCCCCTTTGTGATTTCATACTGACTCAGAGAGACCAGCGCCAGCTCTCTGTCGCGCATATAGTCTTTACCCGCGGAGGTCAGTGAAGTGAAACGTCCCCGGGTATTTTTAGTCAGGGGTCGGGCATAATATCCCACCGCCTGCTTTTTAGGGGCGGATGTCCAGCCAGCAGCCAGCCTCTGCGTCCAGGCGCCCTGCTTCCAGATGGCCTCCCCGACATAGTGCCATGCCTGGTGATCAAAGGTTCTTTTGCTGGCGGGCATACTTTTATACTTTTCCAGCGCCTGACTGCCATAGATCTGCGAAGCCAGTGACCAGTGTGGCGAGAGGGAATAGCCTGCCTCAATGACATGGCGGCGCTGATAGCGTTCGGCCTCACCAAACGCATAGGCCAGCGCGTGACCGCTATCTTTGTAGCTCAGCACCGCGGTGTAAATGGCGTCGATTTTTTGCCGGGCCTGGGTTTGCAGCGCCAGCGTTTTACCTGAGTCGTGCCGTATGGCTTTGTTAACCATGGCAAGATCCAGCCGGGCATTCTGCCACGTCACTGCACCGCTGTAGCCGGCATAGCTGTTGCGCGACAGGCGATCCGTGGTCGTCAGCACACCGATATTTTTCAGTTCCTGCCAGCCTGCCTTCCCCTCGAACCGCAGCGCGCGGTTGCCGAGCTTCAGCTTAAGATAGCGCTGACTGAACTTGCTGAAGCCGTGCGCATCCCGCTTTTCCATGTTCCCGCCGCTGTCATAGAGCAGACCACGCGTGGAGAAGTAGTCGCTGGCGCCCAGGCGTACGGCGCGGGTATAGGTCGCATCAAACCCGAGCAGGTCCCACTGATAACCGGAACGAAAATCGAACGTCGCGGCCTGGCCCCAGGCGTTGTGAACTGCTGTGGGCTGCGCTTCGTTCTCCTTGAGATACTTCCAGTGGTTGCGCAGTCTGAGATCGAGCGCAGCGTCACGCCATAATCCGGAAGAGGTCTGAATGCCGGACGCATTAACATTTCCCCAATAAAGGGTCAAAAATAGTGAAACAAATAACAGAGAATAACGTTTTCCTTTCATTATGAAGTCCTTCACCTGGCAATATTAAAAATCCGTCATCCCATGACAATAAGGGTGACCTGGTGCCGTTAACCCATAAAAAAACCCGACCCACTGCCCTCTGTTAAAAAGGGCAGCGAGTCGGGTTTTGCTTTAAAAAATAACAATCCCGCACTGACTCCGGGACTATATTTATTTAAGGATGCAAAGTCAGCGTAAAAAAGCCGTTATGTGATAGGTGGCACAAAATATCTTTGTCTGCCAGCGTGATTTAAAATAAAGCGTTACACAGCGCGTTATTTAAAACAGCGCCACGCAGAAAATATAAACGCGGTCACCCAACCAGAAAAAGAGACACCCCGATCAGGGTGCCCTCAGGGATTCACCAGGCGGGTACGCCGCTGTGAAAACGCAGCTCCGTGTCCGGCTCGCTAATCAGCTTCGCCTCGACCCGGCCAATCGCCTGCACCCGTGGCGCGATATCTTTTGCCGCGATCTGCGCGGCCAGCGTCAGGTAATCCTGATAGTGGCGCGCCTCGGAGCGGAGAAGCGACAGATAGAACTTCGCCAGCTCATCATCCAGCCAGGGAGCCAGACTGGCAAAACGTTCGCAGGAGCGCGCCTCAATGTAAGCGCCGCAAATCAGCTTATCCACCAGCGTTTCCGGCTCATGGGTGATCACCTCACGCAGCAGAGATTTTGCGTAGCGGCTGGAGGTGATCTTCTGATAGACCAGTCCGCGTGACTGCATAATCTCCCACACCTGATAGAAGTGATGCAGCTCCTCTTTAATCAGCAGCACCATCTTTTCCACCAGCTCATCAGCCCAGGGCAGCGCATTGCGCACGATGATGCGTTTGGTCAGATTTTTATGGGCATTGATAAAGTGGCTGTCGCCATCTTCGCGGAAGATGAAGTCTTCATAGGGCTTCAGCCAGGCGAGAATCGCCTCGCCGCTCGGCTTGTCGGCCACATACTTACGGATTAGCCATACCGCGGTCTGCGCGGCTTTCAGTTCGCACACCAGATGGTCGGTCAGCAGCAGGGTCAGGTTTTCCGGCTTGCGCGCCTCATCAATCCAGGCTTGCGGCGTGCGGCAGTGCAGAAACTGACAGATCGGTTCGACTAGCGGTGCGTAATTCATGATGTCAGAACAGAACAGGAGAAGGTAAGAGGCGGAGAGGGCTCCGCCCGGGCGACTTAGTGGCGAACACCATCATCATCTTCATCGTCGATAGCGTCGTCATCTTCCTCTTCGGCATCGGGATCTTCGAAATAGGTGCCCCAGCCGTCATAATCGACGTTGTATTTACCGACCAGGTTAACCAGCTGCTCAACCTGCACATCGATCAGTTCCGCTTTCAGCGCCGATTCGCTGAGGATGTCAACGCACATGACGGTCGTGCCATCTTCCAGCTCCAGCTCTTCCGGCTCGGTCACTTCATAACCCAGCTTAAAGGCGTCAACGGCCGCTTTTTCCAGCGAATCAAAATTATTGCATGAGAGATGGTGCTCGATGGTATAGAGCGCATCGGGATCGCTGCCATCCTCCAGCAGTTCTTCGATAATCTGCCGCGTCTCTTCACGCTGCTCTTCCAGCAATGCTTCATATGCCATAACGATGTTCCTCTCTGAGTTCGGCAATAAACCGCTATTTTCCCACACTGCCTGTCGCGCCACTACACAAAACGACAAGTTTATTGGTACCCACTCTTGAAAATGCATATTCATACGGTTAGATTGAATTTTAATTCACTTTAATGATTACCGGAGTGTTGTATGAGTCAGCTGTATCAGCGCCATTTCCTCAGGCTTCTGGATTTTACCCCCGCCGAAATGGATCACCTGCTTACCCTTTCCGCTGAATTAAAGCAGGCGAAAAAAAGCGCCAGCGAAGTGCAGTACCTGAAAGGCAAAAACATCGCGCTCATCTTCGAAAAAGACTCGACCCGTACCCGATGCTCTTTCGAAGTTGCCGCTTACGATCAGGGTGCTAACGTCACTTATCTCGGCCCGAATGGCAGCCAGATCGGCCATAAAGAGTCGATGCGCGACACGGCGCGGGTGCTGGGCCGGATGTACGATGGCATCCAGTATCGCGGTTACGGTCAGGCGCTGGTTGAAACGCTGGCGGAACATGCCGGTGTGCCGGTCTGGAACGGCCTGACAGACGAATTTCACCCGACCCAGCTGCTGGCCGACCTGCTGACCATGCAGGAGCACCTGCCGGGCAAAAAACTCAGCGACATGACGCTGGTCTATGTCGGTGACGCACGCAACAACATGGGTAACACCATGCTGGAAGCGGCGGCGCTGACCGGACTGGATCTGCGCCTGGTGGCCCCGGAAAGCTGCTGGCCCGAGGCGCAACTGGTGGCTGAGTGCCGTGAGGTCGCCCGTCAGACCGGCGGTACCATCACCCTCACCGACAACATATCCGACGGCGTCAAAGGCGCAGACTTCATCTACACCGATGTCTGGGTGTCGATGGGCGAAGCCAAAGAGGTCTGGGCAGAGCGTATTGCCCTGCTGCGTGACTATCAGGTTAACCGGGCGATGCTCGATCTGACCGGCAACCCGCAGGTGAAATTCCTGCACTGCCTGCCCGCTTTCCATGACGATCAGACCACGCTGGGTCAGCAGATGGCGGAACAGTACGATCTGCCTAACGGCATGGAGGTGAGCAACGAGGTGTTTGAGTCGGCGAACAGCATTGTCTTCGACCAGGCCGAGAACCGGATGCACACCATCAAAGCAGTGATGGTGGCCACGCTGGGCCAGCGCTGATCGTCCGGCGGCAGGCGGGCTGACGCCACAGGTTGTCGCCCGCCTGCCGCCCCGGCCCTCTACGCAGCGCAAACGTTTTCCCTTGCTGCGCCACCGCATACGGGTATAATGCGCCCCAATTTGCCGGAGGAAATATGCGACAGCACAGCGGACAATTTGACGCGCCATCACGCCTGACCGCAGGCGGTGCTGCTGTTTCTTTCGGTCATCGACCCGATCATAAAAAAGCCCCTTAAGCAGGGGCTTTTTTTTGTCCGCAATCCGGCCGCGCAGAGGAGAGAGTTATGGCTAACCCGCTATACCGCAAGCACATCATTTCAATTAACGACCTCAGTCGTGAAGAGCTGGAGCTGGCGCTGCACACCGCCGCTCAGCTGAAAGCCCATCCGCAGCCGGAACTGCTGAAGCACAAGGTGATTGCCAGCTGCTTCTTTGAGGCCTCGACCCGCACCCGCCTGTCGTTTGAAACCGCCATTCACCGTCTGGGGGCGTCAGCGGTGGGCTTTGCTGACGGCAGCAACACGTCACTGGGCAAAAAAGGCGAAACCCTGGCCGACACCATTTCCGTCATCGGCACCTATGTGGATGCGATTGTGATGCGTCATCCACAGGAGGGCGCGGCGCGGCTGGCGACGGAGTTTTCCGGCGGCATTCCGATTCTGAACGCCGGTGACGGGGCCAATCAGCATCCGACCCAGACCCTGCTCGACCTCTTCACCATCCAGGAGACCCAGAGCCGCCTGAATAACCTGAACGTGGCAATGGTGGGGGATCTGAAATATGGCCGCACCGTGCACTCCCTGACCCAGGCGCTGGCGAAGTTTGATGGCAACCGCTTCTTCTTTATCGCGCCCGATGCGCTGGCGATGCCCGCCTATATCACCGACATGCTGGACGAGAAGAGTATCCCCTGGTCACGCCACGACAGCTTTGAAGAGGTCATGCCGCAGCTCGATATTCTTTACATGACGCGGGTGCAGAAAGAGCGGCTCGATCCGTCTGAATATGCCAACGTCAAAGCGCAGTTCATCCTCCGCGCCGCCGATCTCGCCACGGCGCGTGACAATATGAAAGTGCTGCACCCGCTGCCGCGCATCGACGAAATCACCACCGATGTCGACAGCACCCCTTACGCCTGGTATTTCCAGCAGGCGGGTAACGGCATCTATGCACGCCAGGCTCTGCTGGCACTGGTTTTAAACAGCGAACTCGCCCTGTAAGGAGATCTCATCATGACGCAGGACAACAAATTGCAGGTCGAAGCGATTAAACGCGGCACGGTCATCGACCACATTCCGGCACAGATCGGCTTTAAGCTGCTCTCTCTGTTCCGGCTGACCGAAACCGACCAGCGCATCACCATCGGCCTGAATCTGCCGTCGGGCGAGATGGGCCGCAAAGATCTGATCAAGATTGAAAATACCTTTCTCACCGACGATCAGATCAATCAGCTGGCGGTCTATGCGCCCGATGCCACGGTTAACCGCATCGACGACTATGAGGTGGTGGCCAAGATCGCCCCGACGCTGCCGGATCGCATCGAGCGGGTGCTGACCTGTCCCAACAGCAACTGCATCAGCCGCAGCGAGCCGGTCTTCTCCAGTTTTGCCGTGAAGCAGCGCGCCGACGATGTGCATCTCAAATGCAAATATTGCGAAAAAGAGTTCGCCCGCCACGTGGTGCTAGGTCACTGGTAATCGCCCTGCCCGACCTTATAATGGGCAACACCGGCGGCACCGCCGCCTGACGATATAATTAAAGGAGCCATGATGTCCCGTGAAATCAGTACTGAGAAAGCCCCTGCCGCGATCGGTCCCTATGTTCAGGGTGTCGATCTGGGCAGCATGATCATCACCTCAGGTCAGATCCCGGTCGATCCGGTGACCGGCCAGGTGGCGGATGACATTGCCGCACAGGCGCGTCAGTCGCTGGAGAATGTGAAGGCGATTGTGGAAGCGGCGGGCCTGAAGGTGGGCGATATCGTGAAGACCACGGTGTTCGTGAAGGACCTGAATGATTTTGCCACGGTCAACGCCACCTACGAGGCGTTTTTCACCGAGCATGACGCACACTTCCCGGCGCGTTCCTGTGTCGAAGTGGCGCGTCTGCCAAAAGATGTGAAGATTGAAATCGAAGCGATCGCGGTCCGTCGCTGATTCGTTCGTGCGCCTCTCTCCGCCGCGCAGGCCGGAGAGAGGCGGTGACGCGCTTAACGCTTAGCCGGTCGCCACAGCCACAACACGGCTATCGCCAGCGCAAACAGCACGCCAAACCCGACGCCCGTTGCGACAGCAGGCGCACCCACCTTTATCGCCAGCGTATAGAGCCCCAGCATCACCAGCATCGCGCTGTTCTCACCGAGATTCTGCACCGCAATCGCGTTGCCGGAACCGACGCTCTCTTTGCCCCGCGCCTGCAGCAGCGCGTTCAGCGGCACCACAAAGAAACCGCCCAGCGCGCCAATCAGCATCAGCAGGAGATAGGCGCTGACCAGCGAATGCTGCAGCGAGAAGACGACGACCATCACGCCAATCAGGACGCCCGCGGGCATGCAGCGGCGCACCGTCTCCAGCGTCACCAGCTTCGCCGCCGCCGCCGCTCCCAGCACAATCCCGATCGCCACCATGGCATTCAGGGTGGTGGGGGTGGTGTTGTCGCTGATGCCCAGCGCCACCGGCACCCACAGCACCAGCAGGAAACGCAATGTCACGCCAGCGCCCCAGAAGAGGCTGGTGCCGAGCAGCGAGAAGCGCGTCTCTGCGTCGCGCCACAGCAGACCAACGGCATCGAAAAAGCGGCGCACCATGACGCCCGGCCGCCAGCTCTGGCCTGGCCGCGCCGCCTGCAGTTTCGGGATAAAGAGGTTCGCGGCGACCGCAATGCCGTAGGTGAGCGCACAGATCCCCAGCGCCGCCAGCAGATGCCAGTCCGCCAGCATTCCGCCCGCCACCGAGCCGAGCAGAATGGCGGCGATGGTCGAGCCCTCCATCAGCCCGTTGGCTTTCACCAGCTTCTCGCCGTGGGTAATCTCACCCAGGATGCCATATTTGGCCGGGGAATAGGCGGCCGCCCCCGCGCCGACCAGGGTATAGCCGATGAACGGATTGAAGCCGAAGCAGATGGTCAGCGCCCCCAGCAGCTTCAGGCTGTTGGCAAGCATCATCACCCGCCCTTTTGCCATGCTGTCCGCCACCTGACCGACAAAAGGCGCCAGCAGAATGTAGGCCGCGACAAAGAGCATCTGCAGGATCGGCTGGCTCCAGTCGGGATAGAACTGGCTTTTCAGCAGCGCCAGCGTGGCAAACAGCAGCGCGTTATCGCCGAAGGCGGAAAAGAACTGGGCGACAATCACGGCGATCATGCCGCGTGACATCAGCGGTGCAGTGCGATCAGGGCTCATGTCTGCTCCTCTTCCGCCATCTTTTTCAGCGTCACATAGTCAGGTTTGCCGCTGCCGAGCTGCGGCAGCTGTTTCACCACCCGGATGTCGCGCGGCAGCGCCAGATCCGGCGCGCCCAGCTCGCGTGCCGCTTTCTGCAGCGTGTCGCGCGCCAGTTCAGCGTCGGTGGTGAAGAGCACCAGCGCTTCGCCGCGCTGCCCATCGGGACGCAGTGAGGCGGCGTGCTGTTTGTCCGGCGACGCTTTCAGGGCGATCTGCTCGACGATCTCCAGCGACACCATCTCACCGGCAATCTTGGCAAAGCGTTTGGCACGGCCCTGAATCTGGCAGAAACCGCCTTCATCGAAGCTGACGATATCGCCGGTGTCATACCAGCCCGCCTCCATATTGCCTTCACCATCGTCGGCGACCGGCGCTTCGAGTACGCCAGGGTTTTCGACGCGCAGATAGCCCTTCATCACGTTTGGCCCGCGCAGCTGCAGCCGTCCGCCGTTCTCGATGCCCGGCACCGACATCAGCCGTGAATCCATGCCCGGCAGAATCCGTCCGACGGTGTGCGCCTTCGTCGCCATCGGCACGTTGATGGCGACCACCGGCGCACACTCGGTGACGCCATAGCCTTCAAGGATGCGGATGCCGTACTTCTCCATATAGAGCTGGCGGGTGTTCTCCTGCAGCTTCTCGGCCCCCGCCACCACATAGCGCAGGCGGGCAAAATCGTAGGGCGCGGCAAAGCGCGCATAGTTGCCCAGGAAGGTGGAGGTGCCAAACAGCACGGTGCAGTTGCGGTCATAGACCAGCTCCGGCACGATGCGATAGTGCAGCGGGCTGGGGTAGAGAAAGACCTGCGCACCGGTCATCAGCGGCGTAAACAGGCCGACGGTCAGGCCAAAGGCATGAAACAGCGGCAGCGCCGACATAAAGCGATCGCGCGGCGTGAAGTCCGCCACGGTGCGGATCTGTTCGACATTCGCAAGCAGGCTTTTATGCGAATGCACCACCCCTTTGGGATTGCCCTCCGAGCCGGAGGTAAACAGCACCATCGCGGCATCTTCCGGCTGCTGCGGCAGTTGGGCGCGGCGCGGCATCAGCAGGTGCGCGACGATCCAGAGTTTATCTTTCGCGGTCACCGTCTCTTTCAGATCTTCCAGATAGATCCACTGCACCTCACCGAGCCCCTGCGGCAGATGCCACAGGTTGCCTTTCTCCAGGAACTGCCGTGAGGTGAAGACCGTTTTAATCTGCGCGGCGGTCAGCGCCGCCCGCATGCCGTTCACGCCTGCGGTGTAGTTAAGCATCGCCGGAACGCGACCACGCAGTGAGGCACCGAAAATCGCTGCGGCCGTCACGGTGGTATTCGGCAGCAGCAGCCCCACCACTTCACGCGGCTGACTGTAGCGTTCCAGAATCCGGCCCACGCCCAGCGACTTTTTCAGCAGTCCGTTGTAGCTGTCAGGTTTGAAACTGACATCTTCGATGCAGCGCTTAAACGCGCCGTAGCGGGTCCGGGCGGAGAGCAGCGCCTCAAACAGGGTTTCACGCGGACGCACCGCCATGCGCGCTTCCATCATGATATGGTGCAGATGCTCCCCGGCCAGCATACGCCGGTCGCGCGCCCGTTTCGCCTCCGGCATCGGAATGCGGGTGGCGGGCAGCACAGAGAGGGTGATGCGCGGGAACAGGCGGCGTTTAAACACGCCCGCCAGGCGACCAAACGGCGTGAACTCTGCGCCTTCAATCCGCATCGGCACCACGTTCGCACCCGAGCGGGCCGCGACAAAGCCCGCCCCGCTGTAGATCTTCATCAGCGAGCCGGTGACGGTAATCCGCCCTTCCGGGAAGATCACCACCGGACGGCCACTGTCGATCAGCCGTACCAGCTGCTTCAGCGCCATCGGCCGGGTCGGGTCCAGCGGCACAAAGTCGATAAACGGCCTGACCAGGCGCATAAACCAGCTTTCGCCGATGGTCGAGTAGATGGCGAAGACCGGTCTGACCGGCAAAAATAGCGCCAGCAATATGCCGTCGAGAAACGACATATGGTTCGGCGTGATCAATACCTTCTGTTTATGCAGTTCGGCGACGTCGCCACGCAGTTCGACCCGCCATAACAGGCGGAAGATGAGGCGCAAGAGTGTGAAAACCATGCCGGCTCCTTAGCATCGGGGAAAAATAGGCCCTCACGATGCAGGATTTGAGGCAGTTCGACAACAGAATTATCGCCATACCGACACCGCATCAGGGTGCCTGCCAGCCGCCGCCGGGGGCGGCCCACTGCGTGTCTGACCACATCCGTCAGAGGCACGCCGGACAGGCAAAAAAAAACCCACGCTTCTGCGTGGGTTGGTGTAATAACAGGGTCTCACCGCCGAAGCGGTGTTGTTTTCACACCCATCAATACCTCTGGGATCGCTATCGTCGCACTGATTTGCCCTGCGGTGACAGCGTGAAAACGCAACCGAATTCGGGGAAGTGCAACGAGGTGTGAAAATTAGCCACCCCGCGCTTACACTCTGATTTTTCTAGGATTTATCTGAAGCACCGGTGACCGGCTTGCTGTAGATTGCGTCCGGCGCGATGTTCATGTGCTTCAGCACCGGCCCCATGATGTTGCCGAACACCGGTGCGGCCACCGAGCCACCGAAGTGATCGCCCGCCGTCGGATGGTTAATCATCACCACCAGCGCCACTTCAGGATGACTGGCGGGCGCGAGACCGGCGGTGTAGTTGACGTAGCCGCCATCATATTTGCCGCTGGTGCCCATCTTTTCCGCCGTACCGGTTTTGGTTGCCAGCCGGTAGCCCGGCACCGCCGCCTTCACCCCGGTGCCGCCTGGCAGCACGTCGCTCTCGAGCATATGCACCACCTCTTTGACCGTTTCCGGATTCGCGACCTGTTTGCCCAGAACCGGCGGCGTCACGCGGGTGATCGACAGCGGACGGTAGACGCCATAGGAGCCGAGCGTGGCGTATTCACGGGCAATCTGCAGCGGCGTGACGCGCAGACCATACCCGAACGAGAAGGTGGCACGTTCGATATCGGCCCAGCGGGCGCGATGCAGCGGGAAGTAGCCCACGCTTTCGCCGGTCAGGCCTAAGCCGGTCGGTTTACCCAGTCCGAACGCATGATAGGTGTTGACCAGCGCTTCGGCGGGCATCGCCAGCGCCATATGCGAGACGCCGATGTCACTCGACTTCTGCAGGATGCCGGTCATGGTCAGGCGCGGCCAGTGGCCGACGTCGCGGATCAGGTGCCCGTTAACCCGATAAGGCGTAGTGTCGATCACCGAGTCGGGCCGCACCAGATGGCGCTCCAGCGCCTCCATGACCACTAACGGCTTGACGGTCGACCCCGGTTCATAGCTGTCGTTGATGGCCGAGTTACGCATCTGCGCCGGCGTGGCCCCTTCATAGTTGTTGGGGTTGAACGACGGATAGGAGGCCATCGCCAGAATCTCGCCGGTGTCGATCTTCACCAGCACGGCGGCACCGGAATCCGCCTTGTTGAGCAGCACGCCGTCGCGCAGTTTGCTGTAGAGGGTGTACTGATCGTATTTGTCGATGCTGAGCTGCACCGTTGGCGGCTGCGTTGGCGGCTGATAGTTAATCATCGAGATAATGTTGCCCGCCGCATCCTGGCGATAGACCTCTTTGCCCGGCTCGCCCTGCAGCACCTTATCAAAGCCTTTTTCCAGCCCGTTCAGACCGACGTTATCGGCCCCGACGATGCCGATCAGCGGCGCAGAGGCTTCGCTCATCGGATAGAAGCGGCTGTCATCATAGACTTCGCTGATCCCCTTCAGCTTCAGCTCTTTAATATCTTTGGCGATCCCCAGTTCGATTTTGCGCCCCAGGTAGAGAAAGCGGCGTTTCGGGTTGGCGGTGATCTGCGCGGCCAGCACTTCGGGACGGGTATTCAGTGCCGCGGCAAGATAGGCCCATTTGGCACTGGTAAAATCGGGGTTGCTCTCCAGCACGCGCTGCGGATCGGCGATCACATCGCGCGACGGTACGCTGAGCGCCAGGGCTTCGCCGTTACGATCCAGCAGGGTGCCGCGACTGGTAGGCAGCGTGACGGTTCGCAGCGATCGCTGATCCGCTTCGTGCTCCAGCATCGGCTGATTCAGGAACTGCAGGTCCGCGACGCGCGCCAGCAGCACCACCAGACAGGTCATCACACCCAGGCAGATCAGCCGGAATCGGAAAGGGTTAAAGGGGGCTTTTATCTGGTCTTTTCCCAGTAGTTTTTTAATCCGGGGCATGGCGTTCCGCTGCGCAAAATAAAGAAAAGGGGCTAAGCCAGCAGTTATAAAGAAAGCGCGGTCCGGATAACAGGAAAACTGTGTATCAGTTCGTTATCGGACACCGGTTGGCGGCAAAAAAAAACCTGCGCATCTGCGCAGGTTGGTGTAATCAAGAAAATCTATTGATGTTCACCCATCAATACCTCTGGGACCCTGACTGTAGCAAGGGCGATTGATCGGCTGCCATCACTCAAACGCAACAGTTACCGGCAAAATGTAACCAGCCATGAGATCTTTACGCTATTCTGCAATCCTGATGTTTTTTGATTTCCACCAGACAACTCATGGCGTTTGGCCCCTGGGTCAGCGACGAGGTACCGATGTCGAGCGTAAGGACGTTAGGGTTCCCTGCGCGATCGTAAGGCTGCCACGCCTGGCCGAAGCCGGGATCAAACCAGGCCCCGGTGGCGATGATCACCACGCCCGGCGTAACCCCGTCGGTGATCCGCACACCCGCCAGCATCACCCCGCGAGCGTTGCTCACCTCGATCTCATCGCCCTCTGCCAGCCCGCGTGCCGCCGCATCCTGCGGATGCATGTAAAGCGTTTCGTGGCCGGCGGTTTTATTCCCCTGCACCGTATCGGTGGCGTCCAGCTGACTGTGCAGCCGGTCGGCAGGCTGAATGGAGATCATGTGCAGCGGATAGTCGCGGCTGACCGGCGATCCCAGCCACTCTTGCGGCTCACGCCACTCCGGATGCCCGGCGAAATCGTCCAGCTGATAATCCGCAATGGTCTGGCTGAACAGCTCGATTTTGCCGCTGGCCGTTTTAATCGGATTCGCCTGCGGATCGGCCCGGAAATCCTCCATAAACTGATAAGGCTTGCCACCCTCGGGGATTTCCACAAATCCGCGCTGCCAGAACTCATCAAATTCCGGAAAATCGATCCCTTTACGCTGATGTGCCGTGGCGCACTGCTGATAGAGATGCGCAATCCACTGCATCTCGTTGCGCCCTTCGGTGAAGGTGTCGCGGTAGCCCAGGCGCTCCGCCAGGTCAGCAAAGATATCGAAGTCGTTACGCGCCTGATGCTGCGGTTTAATCGCCTGATGCATTGCCAGCACAAAGCGGTCGCGTGACGAGCCGCCGATGTCGTTGCGCTCCAGCGTGGTGGTCGCGGGCAGGACGATATCCGCCATCCGGGCGGCAGGCGTCCAGACGATATCCTGCACCACCACCGTATCGGGCCGCTGCCAGCCCGCCACCAGCCGGTTCAGCTGCTGATGATGATGGAAAGGATTGCCGCCCGCCCAGTGCACCATATGAATGTCGGGATAGTGCAGCGTCTCGCCCTGAAAACGGTAAGGCTGACCGGGATTGAGCAGCATATCGCTGATCCGGGCCACCGGAATCGACAGCCCGGCGGGGTTAGGACCGGTGCTCATCATCGGGGCAGGCCCCTCCTGACGCGGGTTACCGACGCTGTTCATCGAGCCGTGACCAAATGAGAAACCGGCCCCCGGCAGACCCGGCTGACCGAGCATCGACGACAGCGCAATCATCATCCAGTAAGGCTGCTCGCCGCGATGGGCGCGCTGAACCGAATAGGAGCAGGTCATAAAGCTGCGCTTGCCGATCAGCTGCTGCGCCAGCTGCACAATACGATCGGCCGGAATGCCGGTAATGCGGCTGGCCCAGCCGGCGGTTTTCGCCACGCCATCCGTTTCGCCCAGCAGATAGGCACGCAGCTGCGGCCAGCCGGTGCAGTGACTGGCGAGAAACGCCTCATTCACTGCGCCACGCTGGTTGATCTCATACCCCAGCGCCAGCATCAGTGCCACGTCGGTATTAGGGCGAATCGGAATCCACTCGGCGTTCACAAATTCCGGGCAGTCATCGCGCATCGGACTGATGTTAATCACCGGCGTGCCTCTGGCCGCCAGCTGCTGCAGCGCCGGTTTCAGGCTGTGCTGCCCCGCCCCGCCGGAGGCGACCTGAGCGTTTTTCAGCGCCAGTCCCCCGAACGCGACAAAAATCTCAGCATGTTCGACCACCTGCGGCCATTCGGTCACGCGGCCGGTCAGTGGCATGTAGGTGCCAATCACATAGGGCAGGAAGAACTGCGCGGCTCCCCAGCTGTAGTTGCCCTGCTGATCGACACCGCCGCCGCCCTGAAAATAGAAGCGGCGCACCAGGGTGCGGGCGTGGTTAACGCGACCGGCCGATGACCAGCCGTAGGAACCGTTGAAAATGCCTGAGGCACCGTAGCGCTCACGGACGCGGCGATTCTCTTCCGCCACCAGGTCCAGCGCGGTCTCCCAGTCAACGGCAACAAAGTCTTCGCGGCCACGCAGCGTGCGGTCGCTGTTTTCGCGTGACTTCAGCCACGAGCGCCGCACCATCGGCTGACGGATGCGTTTGTCGGAATAGACCAGTTCTGGAATGGTGTGGATCATCGGTGACGGATCGGCATCGGCGAAGAAAGGTTCGCAGCCCGTCAGGCGATCGTTTTCAGTGACGGCGGTAAAGGCGCCCCAGTGCGCCAGGTGTGGCACTTTGGTTTTCATCGTTGTTTTTCACGGTAGCCAGGGGGGAGAGGGAGCATAACATGGGGCGGCCTCTCAGCAGAAGATGTGCCTGCGGGTCCGATTTTGCCCCTTTTTGCGACGACGCTGGCATTCTGTCGGGTTGATGTGTCTGCCCTTTTCCGTAACACTGATGCGATGTGTAAACGTTTTCCCCCGGACAGGTCAACGCATGGCTACCATAAAGGATGTTGCGCGACTGGCTGGCGTTTCTGTCGCCACAGTCTCCCGTGTAATCAATAATTCTCCCAAAGCCAGCGACAGCTCCCGACAGGCCGTAGGCCAGGCGATGGAGCAGCTTCAGTATCACCCGAATGCCAACGCACGCGCGCTGGCGCAGCAATCGACCGAAACGCTGGGTCTGATTGTGGGCGACGTCTCCGACCCCTTTTTTGGCGCCATGGTGAAAGCCGTGGATGAGGTCGCAGGCGACACCGGTAACTTTCTGCTGATTGGTAACGGTTACCATAATGAGCAAAAAGAGCGGCAGGCGATTGAACAGCTGATGCGCCACCGCTGTGCGGCGCTGGTGGTTCACGCCAAGAAAATTCCCGATGCGGAGCTGGAAGTGCTGATGAAGCAGGTGCCCGGTATGGTGCTGCTGAACCGGCTGATAAAAGGCTTTGAAAAGCGCTGTATTGCGCTCGACGACCGCTACGGCGCCTGGCTGGCGACCCGCCATCTCATCCAGCTTGGCCACCAGAATATCGCTTTTATCTGTTCAACTCACACCATCTCCGATGCTGAAGATCGCCTGCAGGGCTACTACGATGCGCTGAAGGAGCATGGCCTGCCCTGCAGCGATCGGCTGGTCACCTGGGGCGAACCGGATGAGGTGGGCGGTGAGCAGGCGATGACGGAACTGCTAGGGCGCGGCAGGAACTTTACCGCCGTCGCCTGCTACAACGACTCCATGGCGGCAGGCGCGCTGGCGGTGCTGAGCGACAACGGCGTGCGCGTGCCGGAAGAGATGTCGCTGATTGGCTTCGATGATGTGCTGGTGTCGCGCTATGTGCGTCCCCGCCTCACCACCGTGCGCTATCCGATTGTCACCATGGCGCAGCAGGCGGCTCAGCTGGCGCTGGCGCTGGCCAACGACCAGCCGCTGCCGGAAGTCACCCATATGTTCAGCCCGACGCTGGTGCGCCGCCATTCGGTAAGCGGCCCGGCCTGATGTCACGGCGGCGGGTCCGGCGCATCCGCGCTCCCCGCCGCTCCCCCGCACCAGACGGTAACCTGCCCTCTCTTTTTATACCCGCCAGCACGATCCACTATGTAGAGCCTTCTTTGTTTCAGGTCAAAACCGCGCGCATTAATTTCCGGAAATCACTACATGTAGGGAATAGAATCCTCAGAACCCCAATATGTGGTTCATGGAGAGAAAAATGGCGACGGTGGTAATCAAACGTGATGGGTGCCGGACAGGCTTCGATGCGCAGCGTATTGAGCATGCGGTGTTGGCGGCGGCACGGGCCGTAAAGGTCGATGACAGCGCCTGGTGCGCGCAGGTCGCTGAGCGCGTCGCGGCGCAGCTGGCCAATCGTCCGGAAGTGGAGATCGGTGAGATTCAGTGCGCAGTCGAAGAGACGCTGATGGCGGGCCCCTGGCCGCAACTGGCTCGCGCCTATATTGAATACCGTCACGATCGCGATGTGGCCCGCGATCGGCAGAGCCAGTTGCATCACGCCATTCGCGGGCTGGTCGATCAGACCAACGCCGCGCTGCTGAATGAGAATGCCAACAAAGACAGCAAAGTGATCCCGACGCAGCGCGACCTGCTGGCCGGGATCGTGGCGAAGCACTATGCGCAGCAGCAGATCCTGCCACGCGATGTGGTGCTGGCGCACGAGCGCGGCGAGATCCACTACCACGATCTCGACTACTCCCCCTTCTTTCCGATGTTCAACTGCATGCTGATCGATCTCAAAGGCATGCTGACCAACGGTTTCAAAATGGGCAATGCCGAGATCGAGCCGCCCAAATCGATCGCCACCGCCACCGCCGTGACGGCCCAGATCATCGCGCAGGTCGCCAGCCACATTTACGGCGGCACCACCATCAATCGCATTGATGAGGTGCTGGCGCCGTTTGTTAAGCAGAGCTATGCCCGGCATCTGGCGATCGCGGAACAGTGGCAGATCCCGCAGGCAGAAGCGTATGCGCGCCAGCGCACCGACAAAGAGTGCTATGACGCCTTTCAGTCGCTGGAGTATGAGGTGAATACCCTGCACACCGCCAACGGACAGACTCCGTTTGTCACCTTTGGTTTTGGTCTGGGAACGGACTGGGCAGCCCGCCTGATCCAGCAGTCGATTCTGCTCAACCGCCTGGCCGGACTCGGTAAAAACCGTAAAACCGCCGTCTTTCCCAAACTGGTGTTCACCATTCGCGAAGGCGTTAACCGGCGTGCAGGCGACGTTAACTATGACATCAAACAGCTGGCGCTGGAGTGTGCCAGCAAGCGGATGTATCCCGACATCCTCAACTACGATCAGGTGGTGAAAGTCACCGGCTCGTTTAAAACCCCGATGGGCTGCCGCAGTTTTCTTGGCGTCTACGAAGAGAACGGCGAACAGATCCATGAGGGCCGCAACAACATCGGGGTGATCAGCCTCAATCTGCCGCGCATCGCGCTGGAAGCGGGCGGCGATGAAGCGCGCTTCTGGCAACTGCTGGATGCGCGTCTGCTGCTGGCGAAGCGGGCGCTGATGACGCGGGTGGCGCGGCTGGAGAAAACCAAAGCGCGCGTGGCCCCCATCCTCTACATGGAAGGGGCCTGCGGTGTCCGGCTCAACGCCGATGATGAGGTGGGGCCGATTTTCCGCAATGGCCGCGCCTCCCTGTCGCTGGGCTATATCGGCCTGCATGAAACCCTGAATGCCCTCAGCGGCGGCCAGAAGCACCCCTATGATGACGCGGCGCTGCGCGCTAAAGGGGTGGAGATCATCGCCTATCTGCGCGCTGCCACCGATCGCTGGAAAGCGGAAACCCATTACGGCTTCAGCCTCTACAGCACGCCGAGCGAGAATCTCTGTGACCGCTTCTGCCGTCTGGACGCGGCGCAGTTTGGTCTGGTGGCGGGTGTGACGGACAAGGGCTACTACACTAACAGCTTCCATCTCGACGTTGAGAAGAAGGTGAATCCCTACGATAAAATCGACTTCGAAGCCCCCTATCCACCGCTGGCGAATGGCGGATTCATCTGTTACGGCGAATACCCGAACGTGCAGCACAACCTCAGGGCGCTGGAGGATGTCTGGGACTACAGCTACGACCGCGTGCCCTACTACGGCACCAACACCCCGATTGATGAGTGCTACGACTGCGGCTTCAACGGTGAGTTTACCTGTACCAGCCGCGGCTTTACCTGTCCGCAGTGCGGCAACCACGATCCGGCGCGCGTCTCCGTCACCCGGCGGGTCTGCGGTTATCTCGGCAGCCCGGATGCGCGGCCCTTTAACGCCGGAAAACAGCAGGAAGTGCAGCGCCGGGTGAAACATCTGGCAGAAGGACCGCTGGGATGATGCATATCCATCGCTACTACGATGTGGATATCGTTAATGGCCCCGGCACCCGCTGCACGCTGTTTGTCGCCGGTTGTGAACATCAGTGTCGCGGCTGCTACAACCAGAGTACCTGGCGAACCGACTCCGGCGTGCCTTTTACGCTGGCGATGGAGGAAAAGCTGCTGGCGGATTTGCAGGACACGCGCATTCCGCGTCAGGGATTGTCGCTGAGCGGCGGCGATCCGCTGCATCCGCACAACGTGCCGCACATTCGCCGTCTGGTGAAGCGGGTGCGCCAGAGCTGTCCCGGTAAAGATATCTGGCTCTGGACCGGTTACCGGATGCAGGAGCTGAATGCCGCGCAGCGCGCCGTGCTGATCTATCTCGACGTGCTGATAGATGGCCGTTTTGTCGAAGAGGAGAAGGATGCCTCGCTGCCCTGGCGCGGCAGCCGCAATCAGATCCTCTGGCAGCTACGCTGAGTGACGCGGGATGTCGCCCGACTCAATGATAGTGACGCTTTCGCCCGCCGGGGTGAACGCCTGCTGATGCAGACAGCGGGCCACGTCACGTGCGCTCACCGCCCGCCAGTGACCCGGCAGCAGAGAAAAGAGCGGGGCCATCAGGCGTTCCCCCGGACGCTTCTGCGCCCGATCGCCCAGCAGTAACGAAGGCCGTACCAGCGTCAGGTGCGGCCAGCCCTGATGGCGCAATGCGTTTTCCATTTCGCCTTTCACGCGACTGTACAGGAAAGGTGAGTGACGGCTGGCACCGTGGGCACTCACCACCAGCATCTGTTTTGCCCCCAGCCGCAGTCCGCTCAATCCGCTGTCCACCACCAGGGTGTAATCGACGTGAATAAACGCCGCTTTGCTGCCCGCCTGCCGGCGCGTGGTGCCCAGACAGCAGAACACCGTATCCAGCGAAGAGTGCAACGGCCCGAGTACATCGGTCAGGTCGGCCTCCACCAGGTTGACGACCTTACGCAGGACAGGCAGCGGACGACGGGTTGGCGCGATGATCTCATCGACGCGCGGATCCTCAATCAGTAAGCGCAGCAGATGCGACCCGACTAAGCCGGTGGCTCCGGTCAGTAATACGCGATTCATCTCAGATTCATCCTTATTTCACTGCTGACAGCTTAAAAGATAGCTGATCTTAACGGTCTGGCTTGCGTTCTCGCCCATAGCGGCCAGGCTTAAATCCTGATCCGGAAAGCGCGCCTCGCGCTCCACTGCTTTAAGGAGGAAACAAAATGAGCAAGAAAGTTGCGGTTTTGATTACCGATGAATTTGAAGACTCAGAATTTACGTCACCTGCTGAGGTCTACAAACGCGCCGGGTTTGAGGTAGTGACCATTGAGAACCAGGCCGGAAATGTCGTAAAAGGCAAAAAAGGCGAAGCCGAAGTGACCATCGATCGCAGCATTGACGACGTCAGCCCGGCTGAGTTTGATGCGCTGCTGCTGCCAGGCGGTCACTCGCCGGATTCGCTGCGTGGCGATGACCGCTTTGTCGCTTTCACCAAAGAGTTCGTTGCCAGCGGCAAGCCTATCTTTGCTATCTGCCACGGACCCCAGCTGCTGATCAGCGCCAACGGCGTGCGTGGTCGCAAGATGACCACCGTAAAAGCCGTTGCCATCGACCTGATCAACGCCGGTGCCGACTTCCATGATAAGGAAGTGGTGGTTGACGGCGATAAGCTGGTGACCAGCCGCACCCCGGCCGATTTACCTGCCTTCAATCGCGAATCTCTGCGTATCCTCGAAGCGCTGTAAATCCGTTGCGCCCTTTTCGCTGAAAAGGGCGTTTCAGCTTTCCCGCAGCCAGCTGATCTTCTTACCAAATCCCAGCGCATTGTCGGTCATCTTCACCTCATCAAGCTGAATCTCCCACAGCGGTGCTGAGACTTTGCGCGACACCGGAAACCGTTTCTGATAGGCGTCTCTGGCGACTTTCTCCGTTTCCTCCTCCAGCCGCACAATCCGGCCACGATACTGCACCCCTTTTATCAGCAGCACGCTTCTGGGCTGGCCATTGACGGTGCCCGCGACCAGCGGATTCTTCAGCATCAACGCCCCGTGACGGGTGTCGGGCTCGGTCATAATCCAGAACACCATGCGCGCTTCATCGAAGACGTAGTAGCAGTTGGCGCACCAGAGTTGGTCGTCGGCGGCAGAGCAGAGAGAAAGCACATGTTGCTTTCGGAGATAGCGAACCAGATGGGCGTGATCGGACAAGGTAAACTCCTGGCGATGCACCGGAGCGTGAAGCGCGCTACACTGCCCGGCACCTTTTTTTTGGGAAATGATTGCGAATGAGTCAGCAGTGGCAACTCTACATCGTCCGTACGGCGAAAGGGAGCCTGTACACCGGCATCACCACGGATGTGATGCGCCGGTTTGATCAGCACCAGACCGGACGCGGCGCCCGCGCGTTGCGCGGCAAAGGTCCACTGGCGCTGGTGTTTCACTGTGATGCAGGTGACCGTGCCAGCGCCTCCAGACTGGAGTATCAGGTCAAGCAGCTGACCCGTCAGCAGAAACTACAGTTAGTGGCGGGTCAGCCGGTCAGCCTGGAGAGCTGGCTGGGTATTACAGCAGGCGATTAAAGGGCTCGGCGAAGTCGATCTCCCCGTCTGCGCCCTCAAACGCCGTCTCTGCCAGGCGATAGACCTGGAACGTCGCCTCGCTGTCCGGCCAGCGGCTGTGCAGGCCGACGCGGGCTGCCGGTTCAAAGCCAAAGCGGCTGAAGAATGCCGGATCGCCCAGCACGACCACCGCGCTGTAACCGAACTCGTTGAGGGTATCCAGTCCTTCATAAATCAGTTTGCTGGCAATGCCCTGCCCGCGTAGCGTCTCATCCACCGCCAGCGGGGCCAGCGCCACCCAGCCACGATCTTCACCTTTAACGCTGACCGGACTAAATGCAGCATAACCCAGCACCTGTCCCTCATCGTCAGTGGCGACCACGCCTAAGGTTAACAGGCCATCTTCGCGCAGCGACTGCGTCAGTTCCGCCTCGGCGGGCGACGTGAAACAGCGTCTGAGCAGCGTGTCGATGCCTGCGGCATCCACGCCAATTTCGCTACGGATCAACATAGGGCACCTGCGCGTGCCTGTCCGGCCTTCGCGTCCTGTTTCATCCCGGCGTCGACAAAGGCCGCCATCTGCTGAATTGCCGTGCGTAACGCGGTGGGCATAGCCTCGGGTTCAATAGCATCCATTACGTTCTTCACCTCAAGTCCCAGTTCAGTGTCCCCTTCAATCACCAGACGGCGTTGAAAGAAGAGCATGTCGGGATCTGCTTTACGTGCTGCCACCAGCAACAAATCATTGGCATTGCCCCGAAACCAGACATCCGCTTCGGACTGTTGCAATACCACCAGCCGGCCGTCCTGCAGCGTGGTAATCCATTGCAGATTGAGATCGGCAATCCCGATACCCAGCAGGCGACCTTCCAGAAAGTCTAACTCACCTTCAGCTAAAGCATGACGAAATTGCCAGTTTAAGAGTTGTTGCAGAAGCCGCTTCTTGACCGGGAATGGGGTAAGCGCTGCGGGTAAACCTAAGATTTCCGGAGCCTTTTTTACAAAATGGGCATGAATCCGCTTTAACACTTTTGTCCCTCCCTTCAGAAAATTTTACGTATATTGCCATATCCGTTTCGACACACCTCATCCGGGATCAATAAAAATCGCGCTCCCGGGAGGGAAAAAAAGCCGCGCCGGCAGGGAGGAACGGAAAATTCACTGCCCCAAATCAATACGTCTCCCGGCGCAGATGCCTAGACTCGACGCCCATCTGCATGTTGAGAGGAACACCTATGGAACTGCTCTGCCCGGCAGGCAACCTGCCCGCAGTGCGCACCGCCGTCGAGAATGGCGCGGATGCGGTCTATGTGGGGCTGAAAGATGATACCAACGCCCGCCACTTCGCGGGCCTGAACTTCACCGACAAAAAGCTGGCCGAAGCGGCTCGCTATCTGCATCAGCATCGCCGCAAACTGCATGTGGCAATCAATACCTTCGCCCATCCGGACGGCATGGGACGCTGGCAGCGGGCCATTGATGTGGCGGCGCAGAACGGGGCCGACGCGCTGATCCTCGCCGATATCGCCACCCTGGAGTATGCGGCGACGCACTACCCCCAGGTGGAGCGCCATCTCTCCGTGCAGGCGTCAGCTACCAACCTGGAGGCGATTCGCTTTTATCATCGCCACTTTAACCTGCAGCGTGTGGTGCTGCCGCGGGTGCTCTCTCTGCATCAGGTAAAGCAGCTGGCGCGCAGCACGCCGGTGCCGCTGGAGGTGTTCGCGTTTGGCAGCCTGTGCATTATGGCGGAAGGCCGCTGCTACCTCTCCTCGTGGCTGACCGGTGAGTCGCCTAACAGCGCCGGTGCCTGTTCTCCGGCGAAATTTGTGCGCTGGCAGCAGACGCCGCAGGGTATGGAATCCCGCCTGAACGAAGTACTGATCGATCGCTACGCGGCGGATGAAAGCGCGGGGTACCCGACACTGTGCAAAGGACGGTATGAGGTCAGCGGCCAGCGTTATCACGTGCTGGAAGAGCCCACCAGCCTGAACACGCTGGAGCTGCTGCCGGAGCTGCTGCGGGCCGGGGTCGCCTCGGTCAAGATTGAGGGTCGCCAGCGCAGTCCCGCCTATGTTGCTGACGTCGCGCGCGTCTGGCGTCAGGCGATCGACCGCTGTCAGGCCCAGCCGGAACAGTTTGAGGTGGCACCCCGGTGGATGCAGACGCTGGGCGATCTCTCTGAAGGCACGCAAACCACGCTGGGTGCTTATCATCGTGAATGGCAATAAGGAGTCATGATGCAATATGCCGTCGGGCCGGTGCTCTGGTACTGGCCAACCCCCACGCTGGAGGAGTTTTATCAGCAGGCTGCCCGCAGTAGCGCGGAGATTATTTACCTCGGCGAAGCGGTGTGCAGTAAACGCCGCGCGACGCCTTATGGCCGCTGGATGGAGATGGCCCGTGACGTCGCGGCCAGCGGCAAACAGGTCGTGCTGAGCACCCTGGCGCTGCTGCAGTCCCCCTCTGAACTGAAAGAGCTGCAGCGTTATGTCGAAAACGGCGAGTTCCTGATTGAAGCGAATGATATCGGCACGGTTAACATGGCCGCTGAGCGCCACCTGCCCTTTGTGGCAGGCCCGACGCTGAACGTCTACAACGCTGACACCCTGCAACTGCTGGTCAGGGAGGGAATGACGCGCTGGTGTATGCCGGTTGAGATGTCACGCGACTGGCTGCTGCAGCTGCTGGGACAGTGCGAAACGCGCGGTATCCGGCAGCAGTTTGAGGTGGAGGTAATGGGCTACGGTCATCTGCCGCTGGCGCTCTCGGCGCGCTGCTTTACCGCCCGCTCGGAAAACCGCGCGAAGGACGATTGCGAAACCTGCTGCATCAACTATCCGACAGGCCGCCGCGTCAGCTCGCAGGAGGGGCAGCCGGTGTTCGTGCTCAACGGCATTCAGACCATGAGCGGCTACTGTTACAACCTGGGGAACGATCTGGCAGGGATGCGGGAGTGGGTCGACTGCGTCCGGCTCTCTCCGCAGGACACCACCACGCTGGCAGAGATAGATCGTTTCCGGGCCAATGAGAATGGTCAGGCTCCGTTAATGGTTGCGAAAGGCTGCGATTGCAATGGTTACTGGCGCAAACTGGCGGGTATGACGCTGGCATCCTGAGTAAAAGCACATACCGGCTATATTCCTGCTGAGGTTAGCAGTTTTAATATAAGGAATGATGCGTAATACTAAATGATGCAGACTTTAATGCCTGCGCCATACAACGGGAGTAGTCATGTCTGATAAAAAACCTCTTCGCCTGTCCGTGCTGGATCTCGCGCCGATCCCTCAGGGTGCGACCGCGCGGGATGCGTTCCACAATTCGCTGGCGCTGGCGCGTCAGGCTGAAAAACTGGGCTACCAACGCTACTGGCTGGCTGAACATCACAACATGACGGGGATTGCCAGTGCTGCGACGTCGGTGCTGATCGGCTATCTGGCGGCCAATACCGAGACGCTGCAGCTGGGATCGGGCGGCATCATGCTGCCTAACCATGCGCCGCTGGTGATTGCCGAGCAGTTTGGCACACTGGCTTCTCTCTATCCCGGCCGTATCGATCTCGGCCTGGGTCGTGCACCCGGCTCTGACCAGCGCACGATGATGGCGCTGCGTCGTCATCAGGCCAGCATGCACGCCGACACCTTTCCTGAAGATGTGGCTGAACTGATTAACTGGTTTGATGCGGAAACGGATGCACAGCCGCCGGTACAACCGGTGCCGGGCCTCGGCCTGAAGATCCCGGTCTGGCTGCTCGGCTCCAGCCTCTACAGTGCACAACTGTCAGCCCGGATGGGTCTGCCATTTGCCTTCGCCTCACATTTTGCGCCGGATCAGCTGTTCCAGGCGCTGCACGTCTACCGCGAAAACTTCCAGCCCTCGGCGCGACTCGACAAGCCGTATGCCATGGTCTGCATCAACGTGGTCGCCGCTGACAGCGAGCGTGAGGCACGCTTCCTGTTTACCTCGCAGCAGCAGCAGTTTATTAACCTGCGCCGCGGCAAACCGGGCCCGTTACCGGCGCCGGTTGAGAACATGGATAACCTCTGGTCACCGTCAGAGCAGTATGGGGTTCAGCAGGCGCTCAGCATGTCGCTGGTCGGCGATGGGGATAAGGTGCGTCACGGGCTGGCGTCACTGATGCGTGAAACCCAGGCGGATGAGATCATGGTCAACGGCCAGATTTTTGACTCCGCGGCGCGCCTGCGCTCCTTCGCCATTGCGATGGAGGCCGCCAAAAGCCTGTAGTCAGTTCTGCGGTGGGGGCGCAGTTTCCGCGCTCACCGCCAACTGACGACTGTCCCTGGCCGGGGATTGCCCGTAAAGGCGGCGATACTCCCGGCTGAACTGTGACGCACTCTGATACCCTACCCGATAGCCTGCCGTCCCGGCATCCAGCTTTTCCACCATCATCAGCCGTCGCGCCTCATTCAGCCGCAGCTGTTTCTGATACTGCATCGGCGTCATTGCCGTGACCGCTTTGAAGTGATGATGCAGCGAAGAGATGCTCATGCCGACGCTGCTGGCGAGCTGGTCAATCTTCAGCGGCTGATGAAAATTCTCCCGCAGCCAGCGGGCCGCCTGCGCCACCCGGTTACCCGGCCGCTCAGCCAGCGCCATATTCAGAATGCGCGATCCTTCCGGTCCGGTCAGCAGCCGGTAGAAAATCTCCTGCTCGATCAGCGGGGCGAGCGCCGGGATATCCTCAGGATGGTCAAGCAGCCGCACCAGCCGCGTTACCGCCTCCACCAGCCACGGCGACATCTTATGCACGGTAATGCCGCGTTCGTTGCGGGCCGTGGCGGGTGACAGCGTCGGGGGAAACTGGTCGAGGTAGCGCATCAGCCGGGATTCATTGATGGCGATGCCAATCCCCAGGTTAGGTTTTTCCGGCGTGGCGACCGTGACGCAGGCGCGCACCGGCATATCCAGCGTCACCAGCAGCAGATCGCCCGGGCCATAATGCAGCACCTCATCACCGATGTGCAGCGCCTTGCTGCCCTGTGCGACCAGCGCGAAACTGGCCCATTGGGCAAAGTGCACGGGCTTCGTTGGTGCGGAGCTGCGACCAAAGAACAGGTAGTCAATGGCACTCGCGTGCCGTCCATCCTCCGGCGCATGCCGCGCAATCAACCGGGCCAGCGCCTGCCACGTATCATTCTCTGTCACCAGGTCATCTCCCTTCATCATCTCAGCCGATATTACCTGAGCCGGTGCGCCATGCCTGTGTCGCAGCGACACTTTTGCAGGATCGGGCAAAAAGCTTGCAGGATTGCGCTACCCGGATGGGTCAGCGGCGCGCATAGTCTGTCAACGCAATCATTACGGCGGAGATCAGGATAATGAAGGCACTACAGAATAAAATCGCGCTGGTAACGGGAGCATCAAAAGGCATTGGTGCTGCTATCGCCATCGCCTTTGCGACGGCGGGCGCACGGGTAATCGTCAATTATCAACAGGACGAGGTGGGTGCGGCTGACGTGGTCAGCGACATTCTTGCCCTGGGCAGTGACGCGGTGGCGGTGCAGGCGGATATCTCTGTACAGCAGGACGTGGAGCGGCTGTTTGCAACCACCGTCGCCTGTTTCGGCGCGCCAGATATTGTGGTGAATAACGCGGGCCGCTTTCATCACGGCGCTTTTGAGGCGCTGACCCAGGAGGAGATGCAGCAGCAGATCAACGTTAACCTGCTTGGCACGCTGCTGGTCTGTCAGCAGGCGATTCATCACTTTCCTGCCCACGGCGGCACCCTTATCAACCTCAGCGCCCTGAGCAGCCAGAACAGCACGCCGGGTTCCGTGCTCTGGGCGGCGACCAAGGGCGCGGTGGATACCCTGACACAGGGGCTGGCGCGCGAACTGGGTGCCAGAAACATTCGGGTTAACGCCCTGGCACCGGGAATGATTCTGACAGAGGGATTGCTGGCGGCGAAGAGGATGAGCCCGCAGCTTAAAGCGCAACTGCTGGCCGCCACGCCGCTGGGGCGCTTTGGTCTGCCGGAAGATGTGGCACAGGTGGCGCTGTTTCTGGCCTCGGAGGAGTCCGCCTGGGTCAGCGGCGAGCGCGTCATCATCAGCGGCGGAGCCTGATCGGCATAAAAAAAGGGAAGCCAGTGGCTTCCCTTTTTGTTACGACATGAAGTCGTTATGCGTCACGACGACGTGGTGCGGCTGCGCCATCTTCACGACGTGGACCACGGCCGCCTTCGCGGTTAAAGCTGCGACCGCCTTCACGACCACCGTCACGGCGCTCAGAAGAGAAACGACGACCACCTTCACGGTTGCCAGCGCCTGGGCCATTACGACGATCGCCACCGGCCGGACGACGGTCACCACGACCTTCGTTTGGCTGAGCATCACCCAGTAACTGCATATTCATCGGCTTGTTCAGAATACGTGTACGGGTGAAGTGCTGCAGCACATCGCCTGGCATGCCTTTCGGCAGCTCGATAGTCGAGTGGTTACCGAACAGCTTGATGTTACCGATGTAACGGCTGCTGATGTCGCCTTCGTTAGCGATCGCGCCAACGATGTGACGAACTTCAACACCATCATCGCGACCCACTTCGATGCGGTAGAGCTGCATCTCGCCAACGTCACGACGTTCGCGACGTGGACGGTCGCCATCGCGGCTGTCACGTGGTCCACGCGCTTCGCGGCTGTCACGACGGCCATCACGATCGTCACGATCGCGGTATTCACGACGTGGCGGACGTGGCGCTTCCGGTGGCAGAATCAGAGGACGTTCGCCCTGTGCCATCTTCAGCAGTGCCGCGGCCAGCGTTTCCAGATCCAGTTCGTCTTCTGGCTGCATTTTAGTCAGCAGAGCACGGTACTGATCCAGATCGCTGCTTTCCAGCTGCTGCTGAACTTTCGCGGCAAACTTCGCCAGA
Organism: Pantoea sp. ARC270; assembly: GCF_003236725.1. NCBI lineage: Bacteria > Pseudomonadati > Pseudomonadota > Gammaproteobacteria > Enterobacterales > Erwiniaceae > Pantoea > Pantoea sp. ARC270. Next base: position 1,948 of record NZ_PUGA01000006.1, on the reverse strand, counting down.
CGACGCTGACCCAGCAGCTCTGCGTTTGGCAGTTCAACTTCCGGAATAGTCAGCTTCATCGTACGTTCGATGTTGCGCAGCAGACGACGCTCGCGGTTCTCAACGAACAGCAGCGCGCGGCCAGCACGACCGGCACGACCGGTACGGCCGATACGGTGAACGTAAGATTCTGCATCCATCGGGATGTCGTAGTTAACAACCAGGCTGATACGCTCAACGTCCAGGCCACGGGCCGCAACGTCAGTCGCAATCAGGATGTCGAGACGACCATCTTTCAGGCGCTCCAGCGTCTGCTCACGCAGTGCCTGGTTCATGTCACCGTTCAGCGCGGCGCTGTTGTAGCCACTGCGCTCCAGCGCTTCTGCAACTTCCAGGGTCGCGTTTTTGGTACGTACGAAGATAATCGCCGCATCAAAATCTTCCGCTTCCAGGAAGCGAACCAGTGCGTCAGTTTTACGACCGTAAGCGGTCCAGTAGCTCTGGCTGATGTCAGGACGCGTGGTCAGGCTTGACTGAATACGCACTTCCTGTGGATCTTTCATGAAGCGTTTCGTGATGCGACGAATCGCTTCTGGCATGGTGGCAGAGAACAGAGCGGTCTGATGACCTTCCGGGATCTGCGCCATGATGGTTTCAACGTCTTCGATGAAGCCCATACGCAGCATTTCGTCTGCTTCGTCCAGCACCAGGCCGCGCAGGTTAGAAAGGTCTAACGTGCCGCGTTTCAGGTGGTCCAGCAGACGGCCAGGCGTACCCACAACAACCTGTGGTCCCTGACGCAGTGCACGCAGCTGCACGTCATAACGCTGGCCGCCGTACAGGGCAACTACGTTCAGGCCACGCATGTGTTTAGAGAATTCGGTGACAGCTTCGGCAACCTGAACCGCCAGTTCGCGGGTCGGTGCCAGCACCAGGATCTGAGGTGCTTTTACAGAAGGGTCAATGTTGTTTAACAGCGGCAGAGAGAACGCCGCAGTTTTACCACTCCCGGTCTGCGCCATACCTAACACGTCACGGCCCGCCAGCAGGTGAGGAATACACTCAGCCTGGATTGGGGAAGGCTTTACGTAGCCCATGCCATTCAGTGATTCAAGGATGTCGGCGTTCAGGCCAAGGTCAGCAAAAGTGGTTTGAATATCAGTCATGTAGTACACGTGCCTCTTAGATTGCGGCGGCCAGTCTACATAACTCGTCGTGAAAACTTTCAGTCATTTTCATCAAAAAGTGTGAACCGGCTCAAATTAGAAGTTTTGACGAACAGAAAAGCCCTCATCCCTGAAGATGATGACTTTACAGGTGTTACGGGCAAATTTAGTTCGTCAGCTATTGCTGGTCAGATTCTGATAAATCGTCTTGTGCCTGGCCGAGTTGCGCCAGTTCCAACAATGCGTATCGGTGTTCAACAAAGTTATTGACGTTGTTGGCCACCGCCAGTTTGAACAACGCTTTCGCGTCGTCCTTCTCCCCCAGACTTAGGTAGTACTTACCTAAATAGAAGTTGGTTTCACTGAGATGTTCAGCGAGCGAGGTGTTATCCGTTGCGTCCGCCTTGAGACTTTCCATCAACGTTTTCTCGTTGATATCTCCAAGGTAGAACTCGACAATATTCCATCCCCATTGGTCTCTGACCGCTTTGTCATGACGCTGTTGAAGCGCGACTTTTGCCTTATCGGCATCCATCTCGCGTTCAGCCAGATAGAGCCACAGACTGCGGAAAGGATCGTTAGGATCGTCTTGATAAAACGCCAGCAGATCATCTTGCGCTAACTTGTATCGACCGCCGTAATAGAGGGCGATACCACGGTTTAAATGCGCATAGTTGTAAGTTGGATCAAGCTCAAGTACAGAATCGAACGCTTCATAGGCGGCATCAAAGTTGCCCGCCTGCGTTAAATATATGCCTAAGTAGTTAAACACTTCAGGCATATCTGGTCTTATAGACAGCGCT
>NZ_PUGA01000059.1:0-14082 GCF_003236725.1 Pantoea sp. ARC270 | reverse complement strand
GAAATATCCAGTTCATCCAGACCCAGACTGACCGTGCAGCCCGGCAGTTTGATTTCGCCAACGCACTGCTCCGGCCGCCAGATATGAATACCGCGCGCCGTTTTTGCCGCAAGGGGATCGGTCACATCGCCAAGAAAGAGTAAATAGGGTTGTGGAATTAGCATGTTGTCTCTCGTTTCAGCCAAAAGATCAGGTTCTGAAACCACTATTTCATGCGTTCTGAAAGGTGACGAATGCTTGTTTAGCAGGAGGGTATAACGGCAGGTTATAGTCAGAGGTAAGAGTGATGATACGGGGATTATTCCGGCGGAAGTGAGCGTCAGAGGGACTTAAACCGGGAGCGGGTCATAGGAAAAAGATCGTGTCTGGGGGCAGGAGGAAGGAAATGCCGCTACGATGACAAAGCTGCTCTGTATATCTCCGGGCTCTTCTTTACATCAATACTCACCGGCGGCAGCCTGCGCCCGGTTTTTGCTTTTAGTCTGAGAGAAAAAAGAGGGTCGCGGAACGACTGTTCCGCGATAACAGAACACGGACAGACAGGGGTTATTTCATACGACGCTGCCGGGCGACACTGGCAAGGCGCTGTGTCCGGCAGTAAATGGCAAACAGGATGAAAGCCTGGCCATTGAGTATCCAGCGAGCACCCCACAAAGCAGCAAGGGCCAGAAGCAGCCACAGGCCGGAGTGGCTACCCGTAACAACGCTGTAGCTTAATAGCAAAACGGTCGATACAAGCAATATCGCCCAGACGTAAGTCAGTCCTGCCACAGCAGATGTATGGCCTCGCGCGAGCCGATAGCTGGCCGCGAGTAGCGTGCCGATAAGGAGGATTGCGGGAACAAAAAAACTCAACGCATGTATCTGCGGAGTAATAGGAGGTAATGCGTGCAGAAACGTCAACAGATTAAAAGCAAATGCAACCAGCAACAGCATCAGCACTATTGCAATCGGGAAGCCATTTTGCCGTGGGAGCGACTCAGAAGGCTGTTTAAAATAACGCTCAAGCTCGGGAGTGGATCGGGCAAGTATGGAATTATCCTGCCGTGCGATTGCCTGATCTAGTTCGCGTCCCTGTTGCAGGAGTTCAGTGATATGACGTCCAACAAGCCATGATAAAAATTGCATTAAAATACCGCCAAAGATTGAATGGTTCCCACTATATAGCGCCCGGTGCGCGGCACGTTACCGGGAGCAGCAATGATACCACTAACAGCACTGCCAGCCACAGCAGCTGCGCTCGTTACCACTTGCGAAAGTTGTTTAACAAGCTCTCTTTGCACCGGCTCGACAGGGAAACGTTTTGGATAAAGTCCTGCACGGATGGCGGCTTTGAGTTCTCTATTACTTATACCCGGATTTTGAGCACGGATGATTAGTTCAGTAAGGCGCGCCCGGTCCTGCCTTGGATAGTTCCTGAGCCACTCCGTGGCTTTTAAAGAAGAGACCGATTTCATCGCTCGCCATGTTGCTAGAGCTTCTTTTAATGCTCCGCCCACACTGGCAAGTGAAATGAGGTCAAGGGACGTTGAAGTGGCAACATACCAATCCTGTGAGTCCAGCCATGCGACGTTTTCGCCACCGTTTTCGACAAGATCATAAACCCGGTAAATCCCATTAACACATTGCAATCCCGTAGCGGCAGCGCCGGCATAACCAATGCCAACAAGCACGCTGCTACTCCCGGCAGTTATAGGCGTTGCTGAAGCGCCGATAACCGCCACGCCAGCTGTAATAATCATTGCGCCACAGGAAAGCACGGTCGAGGCAATCTCCGCTCCCATTGAGGTCGCGCTAACTGCCTCAGTAAGTGACTTACCCGTATTTGATACGGTTGCCTGTTTGGGCATTTTGGTCACAATCAGATGTGTGACGATACCACTTTGACCATTGGGATGACGCTTACCAGGTCGAACAAGATAACGCTGTGCGCCATCTGCATAGACAATGCCAGCCTGATAAAACTCCCGGGTACAATCCATTGCTGCACCCAGCGCTTTAAAATCAAAATCAGGTGCCCCATAACCGGTCATTCTTGCGATGTCATAACCCGGTAAGTTATTTTCGGGATTCATTCCTGATAAGTTCATTTTATCTCCTTATAAGGTCAAGATAATAAAAAGGTTTCTTCCAAGCATCTCGTATTTCTCCAGTGAGGTTAAAGCGCAGTTTAAAATTCATCCTACATTCTACTACCTGAGATGAAATATAAAAAATCCACATCAAATTTTGTATTGCAACTAAAAACCAGATACATAATTATATCCTGCATGGTTACCAAAATTTTATATCCACTATTAGTATTAAGGATGAAAAAATTAAATTTTCCAATCCCTCTATATTCACCATCTAGGCTAAAATTAATCGATACAAGCTGATGTAAGCAATTTAGCGGGTTCGGCGCATAGCCGTAGTTATTTAATTCCCCGCCAGCATCACTAGATTCCGCTATTTTAAATAATCATCCACCAAGTAACAATAGCGTAAAAGATTGTAATGAAAAGCCCTCTCAGCATAAAGATTTACATAAACAATAAGTGGTTATTTTAAAAGCATTTAAAGCTTTTAAGCTTTTAAGCTTTTAAGCTAAAATGAAATAAATTTAATTGCTTAATGATGAAAACCACTTCGCTTCATATTGATCTTGCTCAGATGGATCGGATGCTAACCCCTCATTTTCATAGTCGAATATATTAACTAAGTTTTCTCTACGCGCTGGAACGCCTAAAGTCGTTTCATAAGCACTCAACCCTTTGGTCATTTGCCTTGTCATTCTCGAAGGGATGACATTAACTTTAGCACCTTTGCAATAATAAACTATTTGCTTATCTAACTCTCTTATCTTTTTAAAGCACTCAAAAAAATCCTCACCGTCAGCATTTAACTGGCATTTATTTCCAATATAAACACTCATAGCGCATTTGTTATCAGATATCAGGTGAACCTCAACATCATGCACTATACCATCAGACATACAGGTTAAATTTATTTTTTTTAAACTCAAGTTACCCCCCGAAAAAATTTATAAAACTGAATCCTACAAAACTACTATCCCCGTTCACCGGAGTAACCCCTAAAATATCTTTACTTGAGATCCCACCGGGAACAGCCATTTCAATCTCATCAGGGAACGGAGTATCTTTACCCAACGCTTTATTAACATCAATGGCGTTTTGTTGTGCTCGAATAGCATAAACAAAGCCTTTTTGTTCATCTCGTGCAGCAAAATTTTGCGCTACCTCTATATCGGATGATGTGCTGACGAAATGACTCGGTGGTGATCTGTTATCTCTGGCATGTAAAAGAAGATCTAAACTATCGCCAAGGGGTTTAAATCCTTCGCGAAAAATAACATTTGGTGCCCTTTTATCACCCCGATATAAAAAACCCGTTTCACACTTACTCAACCCCCACGGATCCACCCAACCCAGCGCATTAGGCGCATACTGGTAAAGGTTGATCCCGCCCGCCAGCCCTATCGGGTCCTGCTGAGTAAACCGTCCGCTGTCCGGATCATAATAACGAAACAGATTGTAGTGCAGTCCGGTTTCACGATCCAGGTACTGGCCCTGCATACGCAGGTTCTGCTGCACGACAGGCATCCGTTGGCTGGACTCGCGCAGCAGTTTGCCCCACGGGCTGTTGATCCCTTCCCAGACTTTTTGCCCTTCACCATCAGTCAGCAGCTCCGGCATCCCGTTGGCCGCATTATGGAACCAGTAAATTTCCGGGCTTTCCACGCCATCGATACGCGCCAGCGGTTCATAACTCTGGCTGTCGCTGTAAACATAGGTCAGCGGAGTGCCGTCGTGGATCTCCTGCAGCAGCCGGTAGCCTTCCCAGACGAAGCGCGTCGTTACGGCGTTCCCCGACGGCCTGCCCTGCAACAGCTGCTGGCTGTTTTACTGATGCGACGTCCCAGCGGATCGTAACGGAAACTCACCTTCGTGCGCGGCTTGTTACGGTCCCGCGGATCACTGATGACCTCCGTCAGGCGATGCTCACCATCGTAGCGATATCGCCAGCGGATACCATTCAGAGCGGTGACCCGTTTGTGCATGCCGCAGCTCAGTCTCGCCGGACAGTGGCTGGCAAAAGTGGGATTTAACACAGGAACGGGCGTCAGCCTGAAAGAGCTGAAGGCTGTCTGGTGCTAATCCCCAACAGCCGCTAAGAGACTTAGCTTCGTCATGAGCATAGACAGCCAGAATAGCACCAGAGGGAGCCAACACCGCCAGCAGTCGCTGGCGGTGTTGGCTCAGGTCGGCGGCTATAAATAGAGCCGGAAGGATAAATAGGATACTTTTCGGGTTTTTATCAGCAAAAATGGAAATATATATCTCTAATCAGTGCACCATCTGCATCCTCAATAGAGTCAACTGCTAACTCATTAAAATCAGATAAAATATCTTTTACTGGTATATCATCTTTTGATAATCGAGAAGAAAAAACCTCTTTTTTTTCCGAAGGCACGTATTTATTAATCAGATATTCCAAATAATTAACTAACTCTTCACGACTCATCATTACTCCGGTAATACACTAACTTTGTCGAAAACAACAGGATAGCCTTTATCAATAGGAAGCAGCTGAACAGCACCACCTTTCCCATATTGAGGATAAGCACTTGTAAATAATTCATACCCCGGCCCATCACCACCATTAGCAAGCGGGACTTTAACCTGCGGGACACCATTTTTATAAAGCTGTAGAGTATCAAACTCACCTAATAACCTAGCATCGCTCCATGATTTCATATTACCTTTTTCATAAAAAATTTGATAAGCATCTCTTGCTTCGCTACCAGATTTATATTTTGTGTAACCAAAATAACTTAATGGTGCTGATTTAGTTGCCATTGTTTTAGCGGCATATGAGTCAGAGCTATTCATATAGCGATATGCAGTGGCTGGCATTGTTGCTTTCGGTCCTTCTGGCCCCACATAAAAATCCGGTCTGCACCGACTCAGCCCCAGCGGGTCAACCCAGTTCAGTGGGTTCGGTGCATAAGCATACTCATTCAGCCCGCCCGCCAGCCCTATCGGGTCCTGCTGGGTAAACCGTCCGCTGTCCGGGTCATAGTAACGAAACAGATTGTAGTGCAGTCCGGTTTCCCGATCCAGGTACTGGCCCTGCATACGCAGGTTCTGCTGCACGACAGGCAGCCGCTGGCTGGATTCGCGCAGCAGTTTGCCCCACGGGCTGTTGATCCCTTCCCAGGCTTTTTGCCCTTCCGCGTCAGTCAGCAGCTCCGGCATTCCGTTGGCCGCATTATGGAACCAGTAAACCTCCGGACTTTCCACACCATCAATACGCGCCAGCGGTTCATAGCTCTGGCTGTCGCTGTAAACGTAGGTCAGCGGAGTGCCGTCGTGGATCTCCTGCAGCAGCCGGTAGCCTTCCCAGACGAAGCGCGTCGTGACGGCGTTCCCTGACGGCCTGCCCTGCAACAGCTGCTGGCTGGTTTTACTGATGCGACGTCCCAGCGGATCGTAGCGAAAACTCACCTTTGTGCGCGGCTTATTGCGGTCTCGCGGCTCGCTGATCACTTCCGTCAGGCGATGCTCACCATCGTAGCGATAGCGCCAGCGGGTCTGGCCGTCATCTTTCTCAGTGGTGCGGCCATGGATATCGTACTGCCAGCGGATACCGTTCAGTGCGGTGACACGGTTATGCACGACATGAGCGGCACTATGGCGATCCAGCGGGTTGCCTGCGCCATCCCAACGCCACTGTTCATTACCCGGCTGCGCACCGTCCTGTGACAACAGCCGGCCGGCGTTATCGTAGTGCCATAACGTCTGGCTGAACGGATTATCGTCACGCTCTTCGCGGATCAGGTTGTTACCGTAATCGAAGTCGCGCCGGCGGGACCAGATGCGCGGCGCAGGTCGCTGTGCTTCACCTCTGAACACGTCACAGCGGCGCAGTCTGCCTGAGCGGTCATACTCGCTACGCATAGTCAGGCCGCCCTGCGTGCGGCTCAGTTCCCGGTGCAGGGTGTCACGGGTAAACTCGGTGACCGGCAGATTGTCCAGTGCGATGCTCAGCAAGTGGCCGCTACCGTAATAAAGCTGCTTCAGGTTGCGACCATCCGGCAGGGTTAAGGCCGTGCAGTTACCCAGCGCGTCATACGCCCACGCCAGTTCGCCCTGCTCCCCCTGTTCAGCAATGATGCGGCCCAGCGCATCATATTCAAAGGTAATCTCCTGCTCGGCCTGCTGACTCCACTCGGTGTCAGACAGCGGCAGATGCTGCGACACTTTACCGAGCTGGCCGCCACCGCTGTAGTGATAGCGCGTCTGCCCCTCCGGCGTGGTTCGCGCCAGCAGTTGCCCCGCGCGGCTCCAGTGGTAATGATGGGTGATGGCCTGAGGATGGCCGGCGGCAAAGGTACGCGATAGCGTGCGGCCCGCCGCGTCATAGTCGTATCGCGTGGCAACACCATCCAGTCCCACCTGAGCCAGCAACAGAGAGTCTGCGCCCCATTCGAACTGGTACTGCTCACCGTTCTCGTTTTGGAGTGCCGTGAGGCGGCCACGGCTGTCCCAGCTTCGCTGAACTGTCTCGCCCTGTGCGTTGCGGTTGGCGATCAGTCGTCCGACATTGTCGTAACGGAATTCACTGCGGTTGCCATCCGCCGACTCATGGGCCAGCGGCAGGCCGTTTTCACTCCAGTGCAGTCGCTCTTCCCAGCCCTCTGCGCGTTCCAGCTGGAGAGGACGGCCTGCGGCGTCATAGTAATAACGGGTTTCTTCACCATCCGGCGCGGTGACAGAGCTGAGCCAGCCCAGAGGATGATAACGGTAGCGCGTGGTCAGCCCTGAACAGTCGGTTTCACGGATAACCTGTCCGGCATCGTTAAACTCCCGGCGATAGCTGTTACCTGCTGCATCGATCTCTTCGACAACCAGTCCGGACTCATCCCGCTTATAGAACATGCTTTGCCCGAGCGCATCAACGACGCGCTCAAGACCGTGATGCGGGTCATAATAGTATTTCGTCGTGGAACCATCCGCTCCGGCAACTACCGTGGGCAGTGAACGGTGTGACAGCCATTGCACCGCCTGCACACCGCCGTCAGCATCTTTCTCTTCAACGCGGTTGCCCAGATCGTCATAGGTGAAACTCACCGCGTTGCCCAGCGGATCGATGCGGCGCGTCAGGAGTTCGTTTTCATCCCACTCATAGCGCCACTTCTCGCCACGCTCATCGATGAAACAGGTGATGAGGCCCGCGGTGTTCCAGTGGTGTTCGCGCTGCTGACCGTCATAGGTCGACACGCGCGTGATGCCCGCCGCAAGATCGTAATGCATGCGGCAGCCGTCGCCGCTATTGGTGCGGTTCTCAACCACGCGCCAGTGATCCAGCTTCTGCCAGCGGTATTCACTTTCCAGCCCGCCGGGCAGCTGATGCCAGACCATCAGTCCGTCGTCGTTGTAACGGAACCGGCGGGTAACAACGCCTGCCGCATCGGTCACGCTGGCAAGCTGGCCCTGTTGGCTGTAGGTCCAGCGCGTCAGAGGCCAGTGCTGCTCGCCATCAAAATGGCTGGCTGACGTCGGCCGTCGCGGATGTTGTCTGTCGTCGTAGTGCAGCGTGACGTCAATTGCCAGCGGCGCGTCATGGATTCGGACCAGACGGGCCTGTTCATCCCAGCCCGTCTCCAGCGCGTTGCCGTACTCGTCGCTGAGTGACGCCAGCCGCAGCACCTGCGGATCGGCGGCCGTGCGCCGGTAAAGACGCCATACCGCACCGTCGTCATCGGCAATGGCGATATCGCCAGTCTCGCTGCGCCGCACCATCAGCCCTTCGCTGATGCTGTAGAGCACCTCTTTTTCACCGGGAACGTCAAAGCTCAGCTCGCGCCCGTTGTCGTCAAACCAGGTTGCCCGGTTGCCTTCCAGCGTCAGATAGCTGTCAAACACCGTGGCCCAGCCCTGACCGAACAGGCCTGCGCGCTGAGTCAGGCTGTTGTAGCTGCGCTGAAAACTGAGCGGGAAACGGCCGGGAAGAGAGAAATCCCGTTCGGCCTCATCATTAAGGACTTTGACGCCGGTTGCGGCATGAACCGGGAATAGCGATGAGAAGGCGGCGTTGATGGACATATCCGCCATCATGCCGCCCGCCGCACCGGCCAGCGCGCAGGGCATATTTTTCAGGATCTGGCTGGGGCGACCGCGTATGAGCGAAAGGCCAATCATCATCACCGCGAGACCCGGCACCTTGCCACTTTTGATCTCTCTGACCGTAACGGTCTCACCTCCGATGATGACATTGGGGGAAACAGCATCACTTACCGTGGCGTCACAGGTCGTTTTGTCCTTTGCCCGCACCGCAGGCTGGCCATTGATAAAAACGCTTTTCGAACCCTGAGCCAGATACTGCGGCGCACTGTGTTTTTCACAGGCCACTTTATCCTGCTCAAGCGGAGAACTCCCCGCATCGGCAGAGGCGACCGTGGGCTGCCACATAGCACTGCCGAACTGGCCCACCGCAGAGAGCAGCATGCCGCCGTAGTCCGCGAAGCTCTGCGGTGATTGCGGTTCCGGTGGCGGTGTCTCACCCGGCGTCATCATCCCGGCCGCGCGTGCGGCCATAAGACCATTCACGCGTACGTTGTCTGAACCACTGGCGATCACTCCGGCGGGTGAAGGCGGGAATATCATGTCGCCCAGCCCCTCTGCCGCTTCAGAGATGTCGTCCGACAGGCCCGCAGCATTGGCTAACACACCGCCAATGATGCCGCTGAGCAGACAGCTGGAACCGATAGCGGCAACCCCGGCCGCCGCCATGCCGGCGCCCAGTAAAGGCGCAGCCAGTGTTGCCGCCGCTCCTACCGCAGCCCCGATGACGGCATAAGCCGCCCCTTCAGCCACAACACTGGTGATATCAGCGAAAATGCTGGAATGAATGATCTCGTCGCCCACGCGGGCCGCATGGTTATCCATAAGTTAATCTTTCCGTGGCGTATTCAGACTCAGGCTTTGTTTGAAAGCCTGCCAGCGCTGACCGTCTTCCTCATTGAATGGGCGCATCGCGGAGAGCGTAAAAATCATAAAGATGTTCGACTCAGGAACCTGTGCAGCCAGCTGTTTCTGCCACACCTGTTGTCCGTTACGGTCAAACAGGGTTTCAACTTCTGTCGCAGGTAAGGTGTTATTCACACCGGCCATCACAGGAACAAATTCACTCTGCTGAATGTGCCCCATCTGGCTGCGCAATGTGTCCCACTGACGCTGAAACTCTTTTTCTGCATCACTGCCTTCTGCAATAACACCACGACTCACCACCCACGCCAGTCCACTGGCCTCATCGCGCAGAATATTCATGGTGGTGTCCTGCCAGGCAGCAGGAAAAAGCGCAAAAGCGCCCTCATTGAATTGGTAATGCATATCGGATGTCCGTCTTATTCATTGTTTGTGGCAGGAGAATTGAGGTCGCGATAATCACCATCAACGTTATCGGCGTTAGTGAGTATCTGCGTATTATCACGCGCAACTTTAATATCAAAAAGTCGGTGCGAAATATCAGGGTCGCCACCGCAACTGATATCCCGATTATCTTCACGGACCGTGATGATATAGAAGTTTTTCTCACGGCTTTCATCGAGATCATAACGCAGGCATTTATCATCGAGAGTGGTCAGGTGCCAGGTATGAATAGCTTCGGTGGCGATACCGATAGCCTGGTCAGGGCTGATTTCGCTTTGCTCTGCACCCGGGTCTGTTTTCAGCATGATGTCACTGACTTTTCCCTGAACGATATGGAACATCAACTGTTTTTTGCCCGACTGATAAACAAGCCAGTGCTGATTATCACTGTTATCTTCTTTTCCGGGTCCATAGGCTTGCTGAACCTTTTCCAGGCTGTCACCAACCATGATATTTCGGGCCGTCGGCACGCTGGCATTTCCTAAAAGAATCTCAGCCAGAATCGGGTGCATTCCCTTTCCTGCCGCCGCCGCGCTGAACAACTTAAACCCGTTATAGGTATGCTGGAAATATTTATATTGCTGATTATCGATCACTACCTCTCCAGCCAGATCGGAGCTCAGTGCCTCGCCTGCGCGTACAAAGCTTTCGTCACTCCACATATCGCCGGGCGTGAAAACATAGTCATTAAGCAGAACCGAAAAATCCCCCTCATTAAGAGCAGAAGCAGGCGACTCCGTGCCGGATTCAGCCCTGACAATGCAGGATAAAAAGAGAAGAACAGGCACAATTATAAAGTTGGTTAAAAAGCGATTCTCAATCATTATATTTTATCGGAGTGGATAATAAAAAAATGAATTAATGTTCAGGCAGGGATTAAAGAGACCTTTAACTTTTACTCCCATTTACCACGTTGATCCAAAAGTATTTTATCCCCTTGTGTTACTTTTAACGCAAGCGGATTAAATCTCACAACATAATCCACACTGCCATTACTGAAAATCATCCCGTCAGCCCTGTCTGAGTTAACTGACTGCGTGGTTTTACCTGAGAGAGTGATTTGCTTTCCATCTTTATTTCTGAGGCCTGAGTATTTTACTTTATCACATATGGTATAAAAATCTCCGCAACCGTTTAATAGCGTAACGGTAAATTCAGGTGTTGAAAAAACCTTTACATCCGGCTTTAACCCCCCATCATTAACTTCTTTTTCTAGCGTGTAAGTTTCTGGAGCGTAGAAATCGCCACTCTCAGGCTCTTTAATTAACCTCCATGAAATTTTATCATTTTTAATTTATAAACTTGCCTTTCCCTTTACTCCACCAAAAGAAGAGTCAAAATCAACTAAAGCATTATTTCCATTTGCAATGCCTTGAATATTCATTCCATCCTCTTCAGGGCAATCTATTTTGTTACCGTTTCGGGTAACATAACAATACCTCCCTGTTATATTATTATGATTCTGCTTTAGCTTTAAAGTTAAAGTAGAAAAGAGTGATCCGTCATCATTTTTTTCTTGCCCACTCCAATGACCGGTAAAGCTATCAGAAGCAAACAAGGGCAATGAGGAGATTGACAGCAAAACCGCTAAACCCGCCTTAAGCATTCAATTAACCTTTACTTTGCAGGTCATTATTGACCCTGTTATTTCAGCTGTTGAGAACATTTCAATACCAACGCGATTGTAAATGTCACCACAAATTTTCATCCATAATGCAGTGACTCTCATTACCATTTCGGTTAAAAAGTGCAATGCCTATTTTTGGGCATCATAATCAGGTGCAATACCATACTTTGTTTCAACCAGCCTGTCTTTTTTAACCCAGCCATCAACCTGATTCCCGTCATCAGAAACATACATTACACTGTAATATTCTCCATATTCAACATAAGCATATAACTCATTACCAGGAACAACAAAAACGTCTTTTTCTATACATTTTTCATTGGGAGCAGAATAAAAGTGCAACCTGCCTTTTCCGCCGACCTTATAGACATTATCGGCATTGTCAAAACGAACACCTCTATTGTTAGCTTCGTTGCTCAAAATGTGGCAGAACTCATTGGCAAATAGTGCCGGAGGACATAAAAAGGCAATCAACAATAGAAATTTAAACATATCCCCCCTGACATGCCTGATAAAACATCCATATCAAAATAATAAAATATAATTTTATCCTGTATGAAATGTCATGCATTGTTACTTTCAGTCATTTGAATTGAGCGTCATCATAATATGGCTGAATTTTTACTACCCAGCTGAAAAGAGATATGTCTTTCATCCGCATCATAATTTAACCAGTGCTGATTATCACTGTCAACGACCGTACCCTGACCACATTTACTGACCAACACATTCTGACTATGATCGGGTCCAGCCTTGCTGAAAAATGATGGATAAAAATCACGAATAGTGGTGCAGAAGTCAGCAACCACTACGCGATAATACGTTTATTTGGGGTTACTCTCCCACTTCCCGTCCTCAGATAATACAATGTTATTATTAACAACAACAGTAAGATTGCTAATCACATTGTTGATAATATAGACCGCGTCATAATTTCGGAATTTATAAGCCAGCACAGGACAGGTTGCTTGACCACAATCACTTTTCGTGGCTTTCCCTTTTAATCTGACAATTGCCCCATCTGATTTCCTGACTCCCTCGTAACTAACATCATTACACTCCGTACCCTCAGCACAGAGCGACATTATTTTAATTCTGAACTTTGCGGTCTCGAAAAACTTCTCACTACTATTTTGAAGTTCTTTTTGGACTTTATCGGGAATTATTAACTGTTCTTTACCAAAACGTTTTGCCCAGTTCGCAATGTCTTCCTGCATTTTGCTATTTGTACGATCATTGCTCACATAATGTGTTTTATTATCTTCAGGCAGAATCCATGCAGCATAGACTTTACCGTCAGGCTGTATCACAAAAGCCGATGCCTGAACCAGATAAAGATCTTTTAACCAGCCCTCGACGAATATCCCACCATTCACTGTTTTATGGGGTTCGCCAAAAACATCAAAATTCTGGCTAAAATCACTGTAATCATCACCCAAAACAGTTTTTAAACTGGAAATAACTTTCTGATCGTTGAAGATAGTTGAAACACTACTGAGGCTATTATATTGAGCATAAGACGCCCGGGTATCCGATGCTGTAGCAATGCCTGATGAGCCACATGTAAAAAAACCTAAAAAAAGCAATCTAATAAATAAATTCATTTATTTACCTGAAATAATCTTAAAATTCGGTAACCTCCTGGTCATAGCGTCTGGTGGAGCCATCTGAGTAATATCTCCACCAGTAATATGAGCCCATTTTTCACCGTTCTACTTCGGCGGGAAAAGGTTTTCTACGGCCTGGCTGATGTTCTGTTTATGACCTGAACCCGGGGCGCTTGTGCCCGGTTTAGCGCCATCTGTGTTCAGATTCAGTTTGCCGCCGGATGTGGTGATATGCCCATCGCCCTGCACGAAAATATTGAATCCCTTGCCGACGATATTTATCTGGCCATTCGCGTTGAGTTCGATAGCGCTCTCTCCGCATTCCAGGCGAAGTTGAGTGCCCGATCCTACTACGTAGGTATCGACTACCGCATCAAGTTTACCCTTACCGGTCAGCTGCTCTTCGCCACCTTTTACACCGTGGACACGGTTCGTTTCGACACGGTAGAGCTCATTGCCACCTGCGTAATGACTGTGATTATTAGCGACTGAATGGCTGGCGTCATTTTTAACATGGGTATCCATGTTCTTCTGCGCCTGAATCCAGAAGTGCTCTTCACCCGCCTTGTCCTCAAACCTCAGCGCGTTCGCGGTGTCCGCCGTGCCATCCTTTGACCGGCTCAGGAACCCCATCTGCGTCGCCGCCGCCGGCAGCGCCCACGGCGGCATGCTCGCCTCGTTATACACGCGCCCGATGATCAGCGGACGATCCGGATCGCCGTTGATGAAGTCCACCACCACCTCGTCGTTCACGCGCGGGATCTGCACCCCGCCGAACCCCTGGCCCGCCCACGCGCTCGATACGCGCACCCAGCAGGAGCTGGTGTCGTCACCCTTCGCCAGACGGTCCCAGTGAAACTTCACCTTCACCCGCCCGTAGCGGTCCGTCCAGATGGACTCCCCCTTCGGCCCCACCACCTTCGCCGTCTGCGGGCCGTGGGTCTTCGGCCACGGCGTCTCCGGCGGCGTGCGCCACGTCACCGACGACGGCAGCACCGTGAAGTCAATGTTGTGGCGGCTCTCCCCGCCGTCGCCGCTGGCGTAGGGGTTCTCGGCGAAGTCATAGCTCGCCGAGGTCACCAGGTATTCGCCGTTGTCGCTGAAGTGCGGCGCGTTGAGCACCGAGAAGGTGTACCCCGGCGCGATGCCGGTGGCCGTGCCCGACCCGCTGACGCGGTGGTGCTCCGCCTGCCACACCTCCTGGCGGATGCGCGCGTAGGACTCGCCGTGGCTGTGGTCCACAAAGTGCCCCGGCCAGTCGTAGACGTCCACCGCGCCCGGCACCGGCGACGCCGGGTTCTGCCGCGCCTGCAGCATCCACGCGTTCGGCTTGCGGAAGTCGTAGTCGTCGGTGCTGTACATCCCCGGCGTCACGCTCTCCGACAGCGACCACTGGCTGATGCCCTCCTCCGTC
>NZ_PUGA01000058.1:0-14290 GCF_003236725.1 Pantoea sp. ARC270 | reverse complement strand
GGTCCCACCTGACCCCATGCCGAACTCAGAAGTGAAACGCCGTAGCGCCGATGGTAGTGTGGGGCCTCCCCATGCGAGAGTAGGGAACTGCCAGGCATTATATAAGTGAAGAAGCCCCGCACCGACGTGCGGGGCTTTTTTACGTCTGAATTTTTCTGTTTTAAACTGAAATGCGGTACTGATCCTCTGCATTCCTTCACTTTCTGACTCTCCATTTTCCCTGCCTTTATCGCCAGCAAACCGCTGATTTTTCGATAATTAGCGATGCGGCTCACAATAATAATCTCAGATTAGGCCGCCTTTACCTTCCGTGGACTTAAATGCTTT
The DNA here is from genome assembly GCF_003236725.1 of Pantoea sp. ARC270. Taxonomy (NCBI): domain Bacteria; kingdom Pseudomonadati; phylum Pseudomonadota; class Gammaproteobacteria; order Enterobacterales; family Erwiniaceae; genus Pantoea; species Pantoea sp. ARC270. The sequence continues at coordinate 13,963 of NZ_PUGA01000058.1, read as the reverse complement.
ACTCATACTTTAAACGCTGTTGATCAGCAAGGAACAGAGGTAAGGCATGACACCCACAACAAATAAAATGCAGACGGATGATACAAAAAAGCGTATCTGGGCCATCGTCGGTGCGTCATCGGGTAACCTGGTAGAGTGGTTCGACTTTTATGTCTATTCATTCTTCTCACTCTATTTTGCCCACATTTTCTTCCCGCAGGGCGATACCACGACCCAGCTGCTCCAGACAGCGGGCGTATTTGCGGCCGGCTTCTTAATGCGTCCGATAGGGGGCTGGCTGTTCGGCTATATCGGCGACAAACATGGCCGAAAAAATTCGATGCTGGTTTCAGTCTGTATGATGTGTTTTGGCTCACTGGTGATCGCCTGCTTACCCGGTTATGCCTCCATTGGTGTGGCGGCTCCGGTCATTCTGCTGCTGGCGCGTATGTTTCAGGGCCTGTCGGTAGGGGGCGAGTATGGAACCAGCGCAACCTACATGAGCGAAGTTGCGCTGGAAGGGCGCAAAGGTTTTTACGCCTCATTCCAGTATGTCACGCTGATCGGAGGCCAGTTAGCCGCAGTGCTCACCGTCGTGGTGTTGCAGTTTCTGCTCACCGATGCAGAACTGCGGAGCTGGGGCTGGCGTATTCCGTTCTTCCTTGGTGCGCTGCTCGCCGTTGTTGCGCTCTGGCTGCGCCGATCGCTGGAAGAGACCTCAGATAAAACCAGCCGTGAACATCGCGATGCAGGAAGCGTAATCGGGTTGCTGCGCAATCATACCCGTCCCTTCCTGATGGTGCTGGGTTTCACCGCTGGCGGCTCTCTGAGTTTCTACACGTTCACGACCTACATGCAGAAGTATCTGGTTAACACCTCGGGAATGGATCCTAAGACCGCCAGCGGCCTGATGACCGGCGCACTGCTGGTCTTTATGCTGATTCAGCCCATTATTGGGGCCCTGTCAGATAAAATTGGCCGCCGTACCTCAATGATGATTTTTGGCGCGGGCGCGGCCATCTGTACAGTCCCGATCCTGACCCTGCTGCAAAATGTGCAGAGCCCCGGCGTGGCTTTCGTGTTGATCATGCTGGCGCTGCTAATCACCAGCTTCTACACCGCCATCAGCGGCATCCTTAAAGCCGAAATGTTTCCGCCTCAGGTGCGTGCGCTGGGGGTAGGACTCTCCTATGCGGTCGCCAATGCGATTTTCGGTGGGTCGGCCGAGTATGTGGCCTTACTGATGAAGAAGCAGGGTATTGAGACAACCTTCTTCTGGTATGTCTCCGCGATGGGGGCGGTGGCCTTTGTGGTGTCGCTGTTACTGCATAAGCGCGGGAAGGGAATCAGGCTCTGACGCGATTACTGGCTCAGATTCTAAGGGGCAATGCCGCTGGCTGTACCGGCGGCATCCCGGGTGAAGCTCCAGCCTGAGCCATCCGATCGGCTCTCATATCCATCTTTGCCTGCTCCGGGCCGCAGGATTCACACAGTGCGGCCTCTGAGCGTCAACCTTTTAAAGAATACGGCTGATTAAGCGATCGATACGGATCCGGCGCAGACGGCGGATCAGTTTCCGCACCTTGGCTGGATAATCCGCAATACTTTCGAGTTCACGGAAATGGTTCACGACCGTGGTGTGCTGCCGGATTAACGTCAGCTCCTTCTCACGCTGGGCTGCTAACTCCTGATGCGGATCGTGGATCAGCACCGCATTTTCCAGATCGAGTCGCCATGCGCGCGGATTGAGATTATTACCGGTGATCAGCTGCCACTCATCATCCACCCACATCCCTTTGAGGTGATAGCTGTTCTCGCCATCCTTCCACAACCGTACGACCAGCTGTTCGTTGCTGACGTAGTATTGCAGGCGGCTCAGGAAGCGACGCAGGTTAATCTCATAGAGATAAGGCAGCGCACCAATGATCTTGAAGGGCTGATCGGGAGCGATGTAGAAGTCATTGGCGGTTTTATCCCCCACAATGATCTCAACCTGCTTACCCTGACGCAGCAGATGAATGATATTGCGAACCAGCAGCGCAGGCAGGTTGAAGTAGGGGGTGCAGATAATGAGTTTCTGCTCTGCACAGGGCATCAGGTGGAAAATCGTTTTGTTCAGCAGGCTATGCTTACCCAGTCCCACCAGCGGGGTGACCGCCAGCTCTTCGTTACCCGCATTTCCGTCGAACTGATAGTTAAAGCCACGCAGATCCTGACGAAACTGACGCGTTTCATTTTTGATTTCAGGACTGGAAGGGCGCTCAGCCACGTCGAGCCGGTTGACCGCTTCTGCTGGTTTCAGATTGAGATCGATCCAGGCATACATGGTATCGGTCAGCTGAGCATTGCGGATGATCTGGTAGCGGTCATAGCGATATTTATCATGCTGATGCAGATAGACATCATTAATGCTGGCTCCGCTGTAGATCAGCGTGTCATCAATAATGAAGCCTTTCAGATGGAGCACACCCAGCGCTTCGCGGGTATTAACCGGGATGCCATACACCGGAATCGCGATGTCGGCATGGCGGGTCGCCATTTCGCAATACCAGTCAGCGTTAGTGACGCCTCGCGCGGCACCAATGCGTCCACGCTGTGCACGATGCCAGTCAACCAGAATTGAAATATCCAGTTCCGGACGCGCCTGCTTCGCACGGTAGAGCGCATCCATGATGGCGCGCCCGGCGTCATCATTTTCCAGATAGAGCGCAACGATACAGATGCGGGTCTGCGCTGCGGCAATTTTTTCCAGCAGCGTCTCACGAAATTCGGCAGGCGAGTAAAGTGTCGACACATCCGCAACGGATTGTGACAGTTTCGGCAACTGTGCGAGGTGTTGTTGGTGTTTATTACGTTTGAATTTAGACAACATCACAGTGCACTTCTTCTCTGTTCATTGCATGGCCTTTTGCCATCAAATCAGGGTTATAACCATAAATAATAACATTAACTCCGTCGACCCGAACCTTTTTTACCTTTCTCTACAAGGTTAGTTGATCCCCTCCTGTAAAGGCAATTTCAGGCTGACAATACCGTCATCCAGTTGAATATCAACATGAAAGTTAAGTTTTCGTGCCAGCGTAATCATGCCGTGGTTGTGGGGCATCGTGATACCGTTTAATTGTTGCAAGCCGTGATGGCGCGTATAGCGGATCATCTTTTCCAGCAGGCGGCGCCCCATACCCAGCCCTTTGAGGTCTGAACGCACCAGCACCGAGAACTCGGCGTCGATGTTATCGGCATCTGAGATAGCGCGCGTGACGCCGATGATCTCAGGGTGTCCCTGATGCTGACGCACGGCCACAATCGCCATCTCACGGTCATAATCGATTTGCGTCATGTTGGCGAGGTCTTCATGGGTAAACTCATTGATTTCGCTGAAGTAGCGGTAGTAGAGATCCTCTTTCGTGACCTGGCTGATAAAGTCGCGCAGCAGGGGTTCATCTTCAGGCAGGATGGGACGGAACAGGCAGAACTGCCCATCTTTTAATTCGACCTGCTCTTCCAGATGCTGCGGATAAGGGCGGATAGCCAGCCGTGCTTCATTGTCACCGTAGAAAGGGGCCAGCGTCAGGGTGACGTCCAGCAGGGTAAAATCACTACCCGCCGCCAGCAGCGGATGGATATCGAGCCGATCGATTTCCGGGCAGTCGACCACAAGGTTTGAGACCTGCACCAGCAGCTGACTTAACCCGGCGATATCCAGCGGATTCAGGGCGCTGCGGCTGCGGATTTTTCCGCTCTTGATTGCCTGAATCACCAGATAGCGCGCCAGCGTCATGTTGAGCGGTGGCAGCGCAACGGCGGCCTGTTTGTCAGCCTGCCACTCGACGCCGCCTTCACCCAGCATGATGATCGGGCCAAACAGTGCATCCTGTTCGACCACAACCCGCAGCTCCTGTGCGCCCGCACGGCTTGCCATGCCCTGAACCAGTAGCCCTTCAATACGCGCCTGCGGCAGCGTCTGCCTGACCCGATCGAAAATGGCTTCGGCGGCGCGCTCCACTTCACTGGCATTGCGCAGGTAGAGCATCACCCCCTGCACCTCCGACTTATGCGCGATATCGGGTGAACGCAGCTTCAGCGCCACCGGGTAGCCAATCTGATCGGCAATCGTTACGGCCGACGCGCTGTCGCTGGCAATCCAGGTCGGCAGCGTGGTCAGCCCGTATGCCTGAAGAACCGGCTGCACTTCGTGCGTATCCAGCGCCGTGATCCCGCGCGCCAGGGCCTGGGAGAGTATCTGGTGAACATGCGCGCTATCCTGCGTCAGCGTCGCGGGGAGGGCAGGGGTTTCGCGCAGCTGCTTCTGGTTACGCCGGTATTCAACCTGATGCATAAACGCGGTGACGGTGCCCTCCGGCGTGCGCCAGGTGGGGATTCCCGCCTGGGTAAAGGCGCGTCGTGCCGCCTGCGAAGAGAACTCTCCGCTCCAGTTAGTCAGCAGGGTTACCCGCTTACCACGCGGGTGACGGGCAAGGGTTTCGATAAGGTGGCTGGCCGTTTCGGTAGGGGGCGCAACCGCGCTTGGCGCATGAATAATCATCAGCGCATCAAAGTCATGACTGTCGAGCAGGATCTCCACACAGGCGGCATAACGGGCGGGCGTTGCATCATCCTTTAAGTCGAGCGGATTACCCCGGCCCGCGCCTGCGGGCAGCAGCGCCTCCAGCTGCTGACGGGTCTGTTCGCTGAGCTGTGCCAGTTTGCCGTTGCGGGCATAGAGCTCATCCAGCGCCAGCGCAGCAGGGGCGGCACCATTACTGACGATCATCAGCCGGTCACCCCGCAGCGGCCGCATATGACTCAGCGATTCCACCGCAGAGAAGAGCTCATGGGTATCCTGCACCCGAAGCAACCCGGCACGCTGAATGGCGGCATCCCAGGCCGCATCCAGGCCGCTGTGGGTGCCGAGCAGCGCCTGCGCTTCACGGCTGCGACCGCTCTTGATCACCAGAATCGGCTTGTTGCGGGAGGCACTGCGCGAGGCGGAAACGAAACGGCGTGCGTCACTAAGGTGTTCAAGGTAGAGCAGAATGGCGCTGGTTTTACCGTCGCGCGCCAGGAAGTCGAGCAGGTCGTCGACATCGGTGTCCAGGCTGTCACCCAGCGCGATAAACCAGGAGAATCCGAGGTTACGCTGCTGCGCCCAGTCGAGAATAGTATTCGAGACGGCGGCGGACTGGGAGATAAAGGCGAGTCGGCCTTTGGCTATCGGCACCGGTGAGAAGCTGGCATTTAATCCCTGCCAGGGGGCCAGCAGGCCAAGACTGTTTGGTCCCAGCAGGCGTATCTGCCACTGACTGGCGCACGCTTTAAGTTCAGCAGACTGGCTGGCGGGAGCCGAAAGGATGATGCAGGCCTTGCAGCCTTTTTCGCCGAGCTGTTGCAGCAGCGCAAGGTTACGCTTTGAATGGGTGCAGATGACCGCCAGATCCGGCGCGAAAGGCAGGCTGTCGATGGTGGGCCAGGCCAGGACACCGCTGACCGCCTTATATTTCGGCGTCACCGGCAGCACCGGTCCGCTGAATCCGCCCGCCAGCAGGTTTCGCATCATAAAGTAGCCGGCGCGCCCCGGCGTCACCGAGGCACCAATAACCGCAATGGATTTAGGTCGTAACAGCGCTTCCAGCCCACGTTGACTCATCGCGTCCTCCAGAGTTCGGGATTTGCGTGATTGTAAACGCTTTTTGCGGGCCGTGCTTTCGGGCAGATCGCAGCCTGAGCATCCGGCCGCGCAGGCCTCAGACAATCGGTGAGAAGCAGGGCCGGTTAATCCTGCCCGGCATGATGCGGTTTGCCCGCCAGGTAGGCGGCACGAAAGCGATCAAAATGGTGAGATAACGCGTCTGCCGCGAGCCGATCGCCCGCCTGCTCCAGCAGTGCCGCGGCGACTTCGGCGGTACAGTGCTGACCTGCGCCATGGGCTTCGCGCAGCGTGTAACGCGAAGGGGTAGTGACATTCAGCGACATGACCGGCAGGGCATCGAGCCAGGGGCTTTTGCGGAACATTTTGCGCGCTTCGGTCCAGGTGCCATCCAGCATGATAAACAGCGGCGGTTTCCCCTGCGCGGGCGGCGAGGTCAGCACCTCCCGGCCCGGATCGGCATAGCTGGCCGGAAAGACCACCAGCGGCTGGTAATCGGGGTTGCGCACAGCCGCCAGCAGCAGCGGATCGGGCTCGGTGCGTGACCAGCCGAAGGCCTGGGTGTCGGGCAGAATATCGGCAATCAGACGGCCGGTGTTGCTCGGCTTCATCGGCTCGGTATCAAACATCACCAGACAAAAGCGGCTGCGGGCGGCTTGCGGGACGATCTGGCTGCAGAGACAGCTGGCCTCGGGCAGCAGGCAGCCCTGGCAGCGAATGACCCGGTTTCCGCGCGCGAGGAAAGGACGGGTCGCGCGGGCGAGACGTTGGGTGCGCAAGCGCAAAACAGCATTATCAGACATGAGTATTCAGGGCAGGAAAAACGTCAGTGTAATCGAAGCGCAGGCGAAAAGGAAAAGGCCAGCCGGGCTGGCCTGGGAAGATTAAAGGGATTCATCCAGCCATTCGTTAAACGGCGCTTTGGGCATGGCACCGTTCAGCATGTCGACCCGCTCGCCGTTTTTAAACAGCATGATGGTCGGGATACTGCGAATGTTGAAGCGGGCGCTCAGCGCCGGTTCCGCTTCGGTGTTCACTTTAATGAAACGCACTTTACCGCTGCGCTCACTGGCGACATCTTTGAAGACCGGCGCAAAGTTGACGCACGGACCGCACCACGGCGCCCAGAAATCAATCACGACGGGCAGGTCGTCCTGAAGATATTTGTCGAAGGTCGCGGCGGTGGCGTTGACCACTTCACCGTCGAACAGTTCGCTTCCACAGCGTCCGCATTTCGCCGCATCGGCAAGGCGCTCTTCGGGAACGCGATTAGTTGCCTGGCAGGAAGCGCATACCGTATTCATAGGAACCTCTGAAGTTGGAAAGTGTCAGTCTGGTAATTATTGTCCATTATGAAAGGGGAGCGATTTACCCTCAATCTGGATCGCTCTATAGGTTCAATAGTTGATAGCTAAGCGCCGGCACATCAGGTAATCTGCGCGCTCTCAATGCAGGAGGAAGACATGAACGACGAATTTAAAGGCAAAAGCGGTAAGGTTAAGGTGATGTACGTGCGTGGCGAGGATGAAAAGAGCACATCTAATCCTCGTACAGGCAAAGGGGGTTACGCTGCTGCCCGCCAGGATGATAATCGTCGTTCATCGGGTTCCCGTGCAGAACGTGGCCAGGAAGGCGGTCGCTCTGCGGGTCGTCGCAGCGACGACAGCGGACGCAGCGGTTCAGCGCGCCGCGACGAAGGCGGACGGGGTGCGCCACGCCGCTCGGGTGAGGGTTCAGGCCGTCGCAACGAGCGCTCCGATGATCGTAGCTACGGCAGCAGCGACTCTCCATGGCGGACCGTGTCACGCGCGCCTTCTGCCGATCGCACCGCGACGTCAGAAAGCGACAAGCCGGATCACGGCGGCATCAGCGGCAAGAGCTTCGTCGATCCGGAGCAGATTCGCCGTCAGCGTAACGAAGAGACGCGCGTCTATGGTGAGAACGCCTGTCAGGCCCTGTTCCAGAGCCGCCCGGAAGCGATTGTCCGCGCCTGGTTTGTGCAGGAAGTGACACCGCGTTTCCGCGAAACCCTGCGCTGGCTGGCGGCCAACCGCAAAGCCTATCATGTGGTTGAAGATGCAGAGATCACCAAAGCCTCCGGCACTGAGCATCATGGCGGCGTCTGCTTCCTGATCAAAAAGCGCATGGGTATGGCGGTTTCTGAGTGGCTGGGTCAGGCGAATGCCAAAGATTGTGTACTGGCACTGGAAGATGTCAGCAACCCGCATAACCTCGGCGCAATCATGCGCAGCTGCGCGCACTTTGGCGTGAAAGGTCTGCTGGTCAACGACGCCTCTCTGCTGGAGTCCGGTGCGGCGGTGCGTACCGCAGAGGGCGGAGCCGAGCATGTGCAGGCGATCAGCGGTGCCACCTTCAGTGAAGGTCTGGAAGCGTTTCGCAAAGCGGGTTACACCATCGTCACCACCTCCAGCCATCAGGGTACGCCACTGGCTCAGGCTGAGCTGCCGGAAAAAATGGTGCTGGTGTTAGGTCAGGAGCGCGAAGGTCTCTCTGACACGGCGTTTCAGCAGGGGGATATGAGCGTGTCGATTGGCGGCACCGGCAACGTCGAGAGCCTTAACGTCTCGGTTGCCACCGGCGTGCTGCTCGCCGAATGGTGGCGTCAGAACGCATAAAAAAACGGGCCGAAAGGCCCGTTTTGCTGTGTCTCATCAGTGCGCGCCACCGCCACCGCCGCCCGCGCCAAACGGCGGACGGGCAAACCAGATCAGCACCAGCAGGATCAGAAACACCCCCGCCGACGCCCAGAAAATTTCATTCGCTGAAATAATCAGTCCCTGGTTAGTGATCTGCTGCGCGATCCAGGCCGACGCCTGTTGCTGCGTCATCCCCATGCCCTCCAGCTGGCTGTACATCTGCTGCGAATTGACGTTGTACGGGGTAATCGACTCCGTCAGATAGCTGTGATGCATTGATTCGCGATTGGTCCACATGGTGGTGGTAATCGACGTACCCACTGACCCGGCAAAGGTTCGCAGGAAGTTTGACAGACTGGAAGCGGCCGCCAGACGCTCCGGGGGGAGGCCCGACAGCGTGATGGTGGTCAGTGGCATAAAGAAGCAGGCCACGGCAAAGCCCTGAATAAACTGCGGCCAGGCGGAAGCGCCGAAGTCCATACCCGGTTCAAACGTCCAGGCGCGCCAGTAGAAGCAGACCGCATACATAATGAAACTGAAGGTGACCAGCCGTCGCATATCGAGCTTGTGGGCGAAGCGACCGATAATCGGCGACAGGATCACGGGGATGATCCCCACCGGCGCAGAGGCCAGACCGGCCCAGGTCGCGGTATAGCCGTAGACCTCCTGCAGCAGCTGCGGCAGCAGCACAATCGAGCCAAAGTAGAGCATGTAAGCCAGACTGATCGACAGGCAGCCGATAGTGAAATTGCGCGACTTAAACAGCGACAGGTCGATGATCGGATGATCGTCCGTCAGCTCCCACACCAGCAGCACAGAGAGCGCAATCACGGCCACTACCCCCAGCACGATGATCTCCGTCGAGCTGAACCAGTCGAGCTCTTTCCCGCGATCAAGCATCACCTGCAGACAGCCGATCCCGACGACCAGCAGCACCAGACCGACCGTATCAATAGGGCGGATTTCGGTTTTGGTTTCCCGGCCTCGCAGCGTCTGCAGCGTCAGCATCACCACCACCGCACCAATCGGTACGTTGATGAAGAAGATCCAGCCCCAGTGATAGTTGTCGCTGATCCAGCCGCCCAGAATCGGGCCGCAGATCGGCGCTACGATCACCGTCATCGCCCACAGCGACAGCGCGATACTGCGTTTAGCGGGCGGATAGTTACTGAGCAACAGACTTTGCGACAGCGGGATCAGCGGACCCGCCACGATCCCCTGCAGGATACGGAAGAAGATCAGCATCTCCAGGCTCTCTGACATGCCGCACGCCCAGGAGGCGACGGCAAACAGAATGGTCGCCCAGGTAAAGAGCTTCACTTCACCGATGCGTTTGGCCAGCCAGCCGGTCAGGGGGATCGAAATCGCGTTGGCTACGCCAAACGAGGTGATCACCCAGGTTCCCTGCGAGTTAGACGCGCCCAGGTTCCCGGCGATGGTGGGGATAGCCACGTTGGCGATGGTCGAGTCCAGCACCTGCATGAACGTGGCCAGTGACAGCGCCACGGTCATCAGGACCAGCGGCATCCCTTCAAGCGGTTTTTGTGCCATTACAGCCTCCGCGCCATCATCCGGCGTTGGCGCGGACGATATCGGTGATCAGTTTATTGACCGGCGCAAGGTCAATCGCCAGGGCGTTGCTGCTGTAAGCGGCCTGCTGCCGGACACTGTTCGCCAGCGTAATGCCCTCTTTGCTGGTGGTATCGATCTTCACCAGCGTTGAGAGGCCAATACGCAGCGGATGTCTGGCGATATCGTCCTGATTCAGTTCGATTCGCACCGGCAGGCGCTGAACCACCTTAATCCAGTTACCGGTGGCATTCTGGGCGGGCAGCAGCGAGAAGGCGCTGCCGGTGCCCATATCCAGACCGGCGACTTTGCCGTGATAGACCACATCATCACCATAGATATCCGCCACCACGGTAGCGGGCTGACCAATACGCACGCCAGCCAGCTGTGTCTCTTTAAAGTTGGCGTCGACCCACAGATTGGTTGCCGGAACAACGGCCAGCAGCGGGGTGCTGGTGGAGATTTGTGAACCCACCTGAACGCTGCGACGGGAGACATAACCGTCCATCGGGCTGCGGATGTCGGTTCGCTGCAGGGCCAGCCAGGCGTCACGCAGTTCAGCGGCGCTCTGCTGCACCGCAGGCTGATTTTCCAGCGTGGTATTGAGGATCATCGCCTGATTGGCATTGTATTGCTGAACGGCAACGTCCAGCTGCGCTTTGGCGGTCGCCACGGCGTCGCGTGCATGCTGCAGCTCTTCACGGCCAATCAGATTAGCGGCACCCAGAGGCTCCCGGCGTTTCAGGTCAGCCTGCGCCTGGGCCAGAGCGGTCTGCTGCAGGGTGATGCTGGCTTCATACTGCTTACCGTTGATCATCAGCTGATGCGTCTGACGCACGCTGGTGGCGAGGGCCGTCTGCGCTTTTTCAAACGCCTGCTCGGCATCGGTCTTATCCAGGGAAACCAGCACATCGCCTTTTTTGACGTAGTCGGTGTCTTCAAACCAGACTTTATTGACGCTGCCGGAGACCTGGGCCATCACCTGCACCTGGTTACCGGCAACGTAGGCATCATCCGTTTCCTGAAAATGGCGCAGTACCAGGAACCAGTAAACACCCCAGGCAATCCCAATCAGCACAAAGATCAGCGCCAGCACAATGAGCACACCTTTGCGCTTCTTCTTTTTGTTGCTGGCTGACGGTTGCGGGCTTTGTGCTTCTGCCGTTGCACTCATGTCTTTCTCCACGTATTCCATTGAGTCGGGGAGGGGCAGGGATCCCTGTCCGCCGGCGCCCGAGTCGAAAAAGCCAGCGACTGAGCGCTGGCCAGATAAAAAAGGAACTTAAAATAACGATTCCGACAGGTGATTGTGTCGCACTTATTGCTATCAGCGGGACAGTGAGGCGATCAGCTGATCTTCATCCATTTTGTCGAGGCGGTTAAGCAGCTTGCGGGTAATCCCTTCCAGCTGCGACTTCTCATCAACCGACAGCGAAGACCAGAGATATTGCAGGCTCTGATGCTGCGGGGGCAGCAGCTGACGCAGGAACTCCATGCCTTTGTCGGTCAGATGCAGGTGCAGGCAGCGACGGTCGTGATCGCTTTCGCGACGCTCAATCCAGCCGCGTTTTTCCAGCTCATCAGCAATGCGCGTAGCATTGGTGCGTGACGAGCCGAGGGCCGAGCTGAGTTCCGAAGGCTGAATGCTGTGATTTTCCTGAGCATCCAGCGTGATCAGCGCCATAAACAGGGTTTCGTTGATCCCCTGTGCTTTCAACATCTTATTACGATTGTCCAGCAGTTTACCCTGCATATGCATACAGAGACGCGTCAGGATAATTTCCTGTAACGGAAAATCCTTATGGCGATTGGCACGGATGTTTAGCATCTGCTCAATGGGAGTAAACGAACTTTCCATTAAAAAAAACCTCACTAATTGCAACTTGTATAATAACTATGGTGACAGGCTAAGCGTAGTCACTTTTCGGCAGGTGATCGCTGACCGACGCACGCTGCACCATTAAAGGTGTTCCAGGCCATTCCCTGGCCCTGGGTCAAAAACCCGTCCGCCCGGCGGCAGCCGCAGTGCCAGAGCGTTATCAAAAAGGGGGCAAATTTAATAATATCGCGAGGAAAAATAACTGAAGTGAATAGGTTTGCTGCTAACCATAACAAACCTAACCATTTGTGACCAGATGCAATCCGCTTTCCGGACAGAGTTCAGTGAATTTTTCGGGTTCAGCATGCGATCCGCCGGCTCCCACCCGACCCGGCAGGCCGATTTCACCCTCTGAGACGTGACAGGGTGCTCCGGCGAGGCTGACAGAGAGGAAAGAGTGCTGAGCAATCGTATGAGCAGGGGCTGAACGTCGTCGTTGCTGCCCACGCAGAGGCCGGTGGCTACCGACTGCGGGAGCACTGAAACGGGCGTCAGACCCTGACGGGGCGCAGGCATAAACCGTGTCGTTCGCTAATAATCATATGAGGTTAATAATAACTCAAAAAACTATTTCACACGCATGTTTATTAGCAGGCCAGACCAGTCATAACAAGAGGTTTAAACCTCGGTAGAGGATTTACGGGTGACGTTATGCGAATAGGCTCAGGAAGCATATGCCTTTCGCAAAGACGCAAAAGATGCCATCCATGGCATGCTCAGCGCGGGCCATCCCTGGCCCGCTATGCTTTGCTACAGGCGTATGCTCCCATCGCTTTAAGTTTTGGCGCCGTCTGAATGAAGAAACGCTTTCAGATCACGACCACCTGCCCGCCATCAGAAGTTCCAGTCCTCATCTTCCGTCTCAACCGCCTTACCCATCACATAGGATGAGCCCGAACCGGAGAAGAAGTCGTGGTTTTCATCTGCGTTGGGTGACAGCGCTGACAGAATGGCCGGATTCACCGCCGTCAGCTCCGCCGGGAACAGCGCCTCGTAGCCGAGATTCATCAGGGCCTTATTGGCGTTGTAGTGCAGAAAGGTCTTCACCTCCTCCACCCAGCCGACCTCACCATACAGCGCTTCGGTATAAGCCACTTCATTCTCATACAATGCCAGCAACAGATCGTATGCGAACTGCTGCAGCGCTTCGCGGCGCTGATCGTCCACCGTCGCCAGCGCCTGCTGGAACTTGTAGCCAATGTAATAACCGTGCACCGCCTCATCACGAATAATCAGGCGGATCAGATCCGCGGTGTTGGTCAGCTTGCCGCGACTCGACCAGTACATCGGCAGCCAGAAGCCGGAATAGAACAAAAACGACTCCAGGAAAACGCTGGCGATTTTCTTCTTCAGCGGATCGTCGGCCTGATAGTGTTCCAGAATGATGCGCGCCTTGTTCTGCAGCGGCGCATTCTCTTCGCTCCACTGATAGGCGGCATCCACATCCTGCGTGTTGCACAGGGTTGAGAAGATGGAGCTGTAGGAGCGGGCATGCACCGCCTCCATAAAGCTGATATTCGACAGCACCGCCTCTTCATGCGGGGTTATCGCATCGCCCATCAGTCCCGGCGCACCGATCACGTTCTGAATGGTATCCAGCAGCGTCAGACCGGTAAAAACCCGGATGGTCAGCTGCTGCTGCTGTTTATCCAGCGTCTGCCAGGCAGGCAGGTCATTGGAGAGCGGCACTTTCTCCGGCAGCCAGAAGTTGCTGGTGAGGCGGTTCCAGACCTCAAGATCTTTCTCATCCTGAAGACGGTTCCAGTTAATGGCCTGAATCTGTTTTAGTTGCATAGTGTTTATCACAGGGAGCAGGAGACGCAGCCCTGAACCTCCGTGCCCTGAAGCGCCATCTGGCGCAGTCGAATGTAATAGAGCGTTTTGATGCCTTTCTTCCACGCGTAAATCTGTGCTTTGTTGATGTCACGGGTGGTGACGTCGTCGCGGAAAAAGAGCGTCAGCGACAGCCCCTGATCAACGTGCTGAGTCGCCTCTGCATAGGTATCAATAATCGCTTCCGGCCCAATCTGATACGCATCCTGATAGAGATGCAGATTTTCATTGGTCATGAACGGCGCGGGATAGTAGACGCGTCCGGTTTTGCCCTCTTTGCGGATCTCGATCGGCGAAACAATCGGATGGATGCTGGAGGTGGCGTGGTTGATGTAGGAGATCGAACCGGTCGGCGGGATCGCCTGCAGGTTCTGATTAAACAGCCCGTGCTGCATTACC